>JAEZEN010000325.1 GCA_023433185.1 Pseudomonadota bacterium
GATCCCGACCATGGCGGCACCGGCGGCGCCGCCGCCCGAGACGCCGCGACGGCTCGCCAGCGACTTCGACTGGCCCGAGGACACCGTCGCCAGCGGCGCCAATACCTTCCTGCCGACGGGACTGGACGTTCCGCCACCGACCGCGAACTGAGCCGCGCAGGCTTCAGCGGACAGGGTCAGCGGGCGCGAAGACGCGGAGCGCCGCGGGAAGCACCGAGAAGTCGGCAGGCGTTTCGGTCGTCACCTCGCCGTCGGTGTTCACCGGCATCGGCTTCTCGGTCTCGATCCGCACCGTCGGGCCGCGGAAGAAGGCGACATCGTCGCGCTCGACCAGGGTGCCGTCGCGAAGCTTCGGCGCGAGGGCGATGAGATTGGCGATCGACGCGGTCTCGATGGCGTAGACGTCGAGCAGGCCGTCGTCGATCCGCGCGTCGGGGCTGACCATCAGTCCGCCGCCATAGTGGATGCCGTTGCCGACGGCGATCTGGTAGGCGAGCACCCGTTCCGAACGGTCGCCGCAGGTGATCCGTGCCGAGAAGCGCTGCGCCTCGTTGAGCGAATCGAGGGTCGCCACGACGTAGCTCAACACGCCCCACTGCCGCTTGAGCTGCTCGTCCTGGCGCCTGGCGATGCTCACCGAGAGACCGACGCTCGCAACGTTGAGGAAATGCGAGCCGTTCACCTTGCCGACATCGATCGATCGGAGATGGCCGGCCGCGATGACGCCGGCCGCGGCCAGCGGGTCGGCGGGGATGCCGAGGGTGAGGGCGAGGTCGTTCGCCGTGCCGAAGGGGAGGATGCCGACCGGCTTGGCCGCCGCAATGAGGGCCGGGATGGCACCGTTCACCGTGCCGTCGCCGCCGGCCACGACGATCGCATCGTTCCCTTCCGCGCAGCCGCGGATGACCTCGGCGAGGGACTCCCGGCTCGCGCTCTGCCGGATGTCGAGGTCGAAGTCGTGGACCGCCAGATAGGCGAGCGCGTCGCCCACCATGCGCTGCGCCCGGGACGCCTTGAGATTGACGACGACGAGGAGCCGGCCCTTGACCACGTGCGGGCTCGGCTCAGGCGAAGCGGCCGTGGCAGTGCTTGAACTTCTTTCCCGAGCCGCACGGGCATGGCGCGTTGCGCTGCACCTTGCCCCAGGTGGTGGGATCGTTGAGATCGATCTCGGCGCTGGCGCTCCGGCCCTCCCGCGTCGGCTGGAAGGCGGCCCCGCCGCCGTCGGGATCGCGCATCTCGTTCTCGCCGGTGAGCGGATTGATGTGCGTCTCCTCGAGAGAGGCGAGATCGTCGTCGGGCGCGAGCGGCGGCGGGCGCTGCACCACTTCGACCCGCATCAGCTGCGAGGTGACGACCTCGCGCAGGCGGCCGAGCAAGGACTGGAAGAGCTCGAAGGCCTCGGTCTTGTATTCGTTGAGCGGGTCGCGCTGGGCGTAGCCGCGGAAGCCGACCACCTGGCGGAGGTGGTCGAGGGTGACCAGATGCTCGCGCCACAGATGATCGAGGGTCTGGAGCAGGACCGCCTTCTCGATCTGGCGCATGACGTCGGGACCGAAGCGTGCCACACGCGCCGCCGCCGCCTCGTCGGCGGCCCGGGTGACGCGCTCGCGCACCTCGTCGTCGGCGATGCCCTCTTCCTTCGCCCAGTCCTCGACCGGCAGGTCGAGATTGAGCACCTGCTGGAGGGCCTCGCGCAGCCCCTCGGCGTCCCACTGCTCGGGATAGGCCTTCTCGGGGATGTGCTTCGCGACGAGGTCGTTGATGACCTCGTGGCGCATGTCGACGACCGTCTCGGCGACGTCCTCCTGGCCCATCAGGTCGATGCGCTGCTCGAAGATGACGCGGCGCTGGTCGTTCATCACGTCGTCGAACTTGAGAAGGTTCTTGCGGATGTCGAAGTTGCGCGCCTCGACCTTCTGCTGCGCCTTCTCGAGCGCCCGGTTGATCCAGGGATGGATGATCGCCTCATCCTCCTTGAGGCCGAGCTTCTGCAGCATGCCCTCCATGCGCTCGGCCATGAAGATGCGCATCAGGTCGTCCTGCAGCGACAGGAAGAAGCGCGACCCGCCGGGATCGCCCTGGCGGCCGGAGCGGCCCCGGAGCTGGTTGTCGATGCGCCGGCTCTCGTGACGTTCGGTGCCGATGATGCACAGGCCGCCGGCGGCCAGCGCCTTCTCCTTGAGCCGGTTGACCTCGTCGCGGATCTTGGCCTCGGCCGCGTCGCGTTCGGGCCCCGCAGGCATGTCGGCGAGCTCATGGCGGACACGCATGTCGGCATTCCCGCCGAGCTGGATGTCGGTGCCGCGGCCGGCCATGTTGGTGGCGATGGTGACGGCACCCGGCACGCCGGCCTGGGAGACGATGGTCGCCTCCTGCTCGTGGTATCGGGCGTTGAGGATGGTGAAGCTCTTTTCCGTCGCGTGGCGGTCGCTGAACAGCTCCGCGAGGTCGGCGGCGTTGGCGAAGTCGCGCTGGCGCCAGCCCTTGCTGCGCATCAGTTCGGCGAGCTTCTCCGACTTCTCGATCGAGGTGGTGCCGACCAGCACCGGCTGGCCACGGCTCTTGGCCTCCTCGATGAGGTTGAAGATCGCCTTGAACTTCTCGTCGGTCGTCCGGTAGACCTCGTCGTCGGCGTCCTTGCGCTGCATCGGGCGGTTGGTGGGCACCTCCACGACCTCGAGCCCGTAGATGTTGCCGAACTCCTCCGCCTCGGTCGACGCCGTGCCGGTCATCCCGGCGAGCTTCTTGTACATGCGGAAGTAGTTCTGGAAGGTGATCGAGGCGAGCGTCTGGTTCTCCGGCTGGATCTGGACGTGTTCCTTCGCCTCGAGCGCCTGGTGCAGGCCCTCCGAATAGCGCCGTCCGGGCATCATGCGGCCGGTGAACTCGTCGATGATCACCACCTCGCCGTTCCGCACGATATAGTCCTTGTCGCGCTGGAACAGGCGGTGGGCGCGGAGCCCCTGATTGATGTGGTGGACGACGGTGACGTTCTCGACATCGTAGAGGGAGTCGCCCTTGAGCAGGTCGGCCTCGCGCAGCAACCTCTCGAGCTTCTCGTTGCCGGCCTCGGTGAACGAGGCCGAGCGGAGCTTCTCGTCGATCTCGTAGTCCTCCGGCGCGAGCTCCGGGATGAAGGTATCGATGGTGTTGTAGAGTTCGGACCGATCATCGAGCGGGCCCGAAATGATGAGCGGCGTGCGCGCCTCGTCGATCAGGATCGAATCCACCTCGTCGACGATCGCGAAGTTGTGGCCGCGCTGGACCATGGCGCCCAGCTCGTACTTCATGTTGTCGCGGAGATAGTCGAAGCCGTACTCGTTGTTGGTGCCATAGGTGATGTCGGCCCGGTAGGCCTCGCGGCGCTGGTCGTCGCTGAGGCCATGGACGATGACACCGGTCGACAGGCCGAGGAAATTGTAGACCTGCGCCATCCATTCGGCATCGCGGCGGGCGAGGTAGTCGTTGACGGTGACGACATGGACGCCCTTGCCGGACAGGGCGTTGAGGTAGACCGGCAGCGTGGCGACGAGCGTCTTGCCCTCGCCGGTCTTCATCTCGGCGATGGCGCCGTGGTGGAGGACCATGCCGCCCATGAGCTGCACGTCGAAATGGCGCTGTCCGAGCGTCCGCTTGGCCGCCTCGCGAACGGTCGCGAAGGCCGGGACGAGCAGGTCGTCGAGGGCGGCGCCATCGGCGATCTTGCCGCGGAAGTCGGCGGTGCGGGCGCGCAGCTGGTCGTCGGTGAGCGCCTGAAGCTCCGGCTCCAGGGCGTTGATGGCGGCGACCCGGGGGGCATAGCCCTTGATCCGCCGGTCGTTCGAACTTCCAAAGAACTTACGCGCCAGTGCGCCGAGGCCGACCATGCCGTGATCCTTGCGAAACTCGCCCCGCGAGCGCGTCCATCAGGGACGTGAGGAACCCGCCGCCGTCGATGCCACGTGAAGACGGCGCCGTCCGAGCGATCGCCAAGCGTGGGATTCCAAAGCGTTCTGGACGCCAAGCGAGGAGACAGATAAGAGGGGGGCCAAGGGATGTCAACGGCGCCGGGAGATGTCCGGCCATCCCGCCCCTGACCGTCCGGACGGCCGGAGGGGGAGACGAGAACCCCTCAGGGACGGACAGGACAGACGCCCATGTTTTCGCCACGCCTCTCCTTTCGCCGGCTCGCCGGCATGGTTGCCCTGCTTGTCGCCGCGACGGCCGGGACCGCCTCCCTGGCCACCGCCCAGACACTGACCCCGGAGACCGTCGTCGCCACGATCAACGGCACGCCGATCACCGTCGGCGAACTGCAGCTCGCCGGCGCCGAGTTCGCCGACCAGCTCGGCCAGGTCCCCCCCGACCGCCGCGACAGCGCGGTGCTGGACCTCGTCATCAACATGCGCCTGGCGAGCGACGCCGCGGTTGCCGCCGGCCTCGATGCCAAGCCCGAGGTCGTTGAACGCCTCGCCCTCGCGCGCGACCGCACGCTCTACAGCGAGTTCCTGCGGGAGAAGTTCCTCGCCGCGGTCACCGATGAGGCGGTGCAGGCGCGCTACGACGCGGAAATGGCCGACTTTCAGCCGGTCGAGGAGATCCGCGCCCGCCACATCCTGGTCGGGACGGACCAGGAGGATCTCGCAAGGGAGATCATCGCCGAGCTCGACGCCGGGGGCGACTTCGCCGCCATCGCGGCCGAATCGTCGCAGGATCCCGGCTCCGGCGCGAGCGGCGGCGACCTCGGCTGGTTCCGGCGCGGCATGATGGTGAAGCCCTTCGAGGACGCCGCCTTCGCCCTCGAGCCCGGCCAGTATTCCGAGACCCCCGTCCGGTCGGACTTCGGCTGGCACATCATCCTCGTCGAGGAAAAGCGGATGGCGCCGCCGCCGACGCTCGACCAGGAGCGCGCCCGCATCGAGCAGGAAATCGTCCGCGATACCTTCGACAGCGAGATCGGCGGCCTGCGCGAGACGGCGCGGATCGAGTTCACGGCGTTCCCCGACCCGGCGCCGCCGCCGACCGAGCCGGAGCCCGCGGAATAGGCGCAAGCCTTCGGCGAAGGCGCCCGCGCGCGGGCCCTGGCGGGCCGCCTGCGTTTCCGGCGCGGCGGCTTGCGCGGGGCCGCCGAGTCGGGCAAACGGATCGCGCCCCGCTGGACCCCCGAGGTTTTCCCGATGTCGACCGCGGTTTCGCCGCTTGCGCCGAAGTCCTATCCCGAGATGCCGGCAATCGCCGGGGCCGCCTTCGCGACGGCCGAGGCCGGCATCAAGTACCGCGACCGCACCGATGTCCTCCTGGCGGTGTTCGACAAGGGAACGCAGGTGGCGGGCGTCTTCACCCGCTCGAAGTGCCGCTCGGCGCCGGTGGACTGGTGCGCCGCGGCGCTCCCCGGCGGCACGGCACGGGCCCTCCTCGTCAATTCCGGCAATGCCAATGCCTTCACCGGGCGGAAGGGCAGGGAGACGGTTAAGCTCTCGGCGGCGATGGTCGCCAAGGCGGTCGGCTGCCCGGCAAGGCAGGTCTTCCTCGCCTCGACCGGCGTCATCGGCGAGCCGCTGCCGGCGGCGAAGTTCGAAGGGGTCGTCGACGACCTGGCGCTCCGCGTCGTGCCCGACGGCTGGACCGCGGCGGCCCGCGCGATCATGACCACCGACACCTATCCGAAGCTCGCGACGCGGACCGTGCCCTTCGGCGACGGCACCGTCACCATCAACGGCATCGCCAAAGGCGCCGGCATGATCGCCCCCGACATGGCGACGATGCTGGCCTTCGTCGCCACCGACGCGCCGATCCCGGCGCCGATCCTGCAGGCGCTCCTGTCGAAAGGCGTCACCGGCAGCTTCAACGCGATCACCGTCGACAGCGACACCTCGACCTCCGACACGCTGCTCCTCTTCGCGACCGGCAAGGCGCCCGTCGCGCCGGTGGAGAGCGCCCGCGACCGGCGCCTCGCCGCGTTTCGCGCCACCCTCGACGACCTGCTCCTCGACCTCTCCCACCAGGTGGTGAAGGACGGCGAGGGCGCGCGGAAGTTCGTCGAGATCCGGGTCGAAGGCGCGGTGTCGAAGGCCTCGGCCCGACGCATCGCGCTGTCGATCGCCAACTCGCCGCTGGTCAAGACCGCGATCGCCGGCGAGGACGCCAACTGGGGCCGCATCGTCATGGCGGTCGGCAAGGCCGGCGAGCCGGCCGACCGCGACCGCCTCGCCATCGCCTTCGGCGACATCCGGGTCGCGGTGAAGGGCGAGCGCGACCCGGCCTATTCCGAGGCGGCAACCTCGGCCTACATGAAGAACGAGGCGATCGTCATCAGCGTCGACCTCGGCCTCGGCAAGGCCAGCGACCGCGTCTGGACCTGCGACCTCACCAAGGAATACGTCGCCATCAACGGCGACTACCGGAGCTGAGCCGCCGGTTGCGGGCGCCGGTCGCGCTGCGGCCGCCCCCTGTGGACCCCGGGCCGGCGCGGCGTGAAATCCGCCGGCCCTTCTGCTAGCGTCCGGCCGCCATGGACAGCCCCGCCCCGGAGAGTTCGAGCCCGCCCGCCCCGGATGTCGCCGGCGCGACGCCGATGATGGCGCAGTACGTCGAGATCAAGGCCGCCAATCCGGACTGCCTGCTGTTCTACCGGATGGGCGACTTCTACGAGATGTTCTTCGACGATGCCGAGATCGCCTCGCGGGCGCTCGGCATCACCCTCACCAAGCGCGGCAAGCACCAGGGCGCCGACATCCCGATGTGCGGCGTGCCGATCCACGCCGCCGACCAGTATCTCCAGCGCCTCATCGCCCTCGGCCATCGGGTCGCAGTCTGCGAGCAGGTCGAGGACCCGGCCGAGGCGAAGAAGCGCGGCCACAAGGCGGTGGTCCGCCGCGACGTGATCCGGCTCGTCACGCCGGGCACCCTGACCGAGGACTCGCTGCTCTCGCCGGGCCGCAACAACTACCTCGCCGCCGTCGCCCGGCTGCGCGGCGCCGGCCCCGACGGCGGCGACCTCTACGGCCTTGCCTGGATCGACATCTCGACCGGCGAGTTCCGGGTGGCGACGAGCGATGCGGCGCGGCTCTCCGCCGACCTCGCCCGGATCGATGCGCGCGAGCTGCTGGTGCCGGACGGGGTCTTCGCCGATGCGGCGATGAACGCCTTCTGGCGCGGGCTGGGGCCTGCGGTGACGCCGCTGCCCGCCGCCTTCTTCGACGGAGCCACGGCCGAGACGCGCCTCGCCGGCTACTTCGCGGTCAGGACCCTCGACGGCTTCGGCACCTTCTCGCGCGCCGAGCTGTGCGCTGCCGCCGCCGCGCTCGCCTATATCGAGAAGACGCAGATCGGAGAGCGGCCGCCGCTCTCCCCGCCCCCGGCCGAGGCGAGCGGGGCGACGATGCTGATCGCCGCGGCGACCCGCGCCAATCTCGAGCTCGCCACGACCCTCTCGGGCGAACGCAGCGGCAGTCTCGTCGCCGCGGTCGACCGTACCG
>JAEZEN010000341.1 GCA_023433185.1 Pseudomonadota bacterium
GCGACCGGCGGCCAGGCGAAGAAGCGCGTCAGCGTCAGCCACAGGACGAGCAGCATGAAGACGAAGAACGGCGCCATGTCGACGATCACCGCCCAGATCGCGGCGGTGGTGTGGAACAGGAAGGCGCCGATGCCGCCGGCGACGATCGCCACGATCATCGCCGTGATCAGCCCGGCGGCATCGCGGTTGGGCTGGCGGCGCTGGAGGCGGACGAGGCTCCACGCCGCGACCAGCATCAAGATGTTGGTGATGGCGTTGAGCGGCTCGGCGTCGAAGGCGTCGCTGGTGCGCTCGCAATAGACGTCGATGGTCCGGCACAGGCCGGGCAGCGCATCGGCGACGAATGCGGGGCAGGCGGCGGCCATCGTGCCCTCGGCGACGCTACTGCGGCGGGGCCGCGGTCTCGGCGTTCTCGATGCCGTCGGCGCCCAGATAGACGGCGAGGATGCGGAGCGGCCCGTCGCCCTTGTTCATGCCGTTATGGGCCCAGTTCATCGCCTCGAGCATGCTCTCGCCGGCCTTGACCACCTTCACGCCCTTTTCGCCGTAATCGACCGTGACCTCGCCCTCGAGGACATAGACGACGAGCGGCACTTCGTGGAGGTGCCAGCCGGTTTCCCCGCCCGGCGGGATGGTGACGATCGCGGCGGTGATCTTCGGCGTGCCTTCGGGGTAGGCGATCGGCTGGTCGATGATCGTCGAGCCGCTCGACAGCAGCGGGGTGAGGAGGTTCTGGTACTGCGTCGACTCCTCCGCGCTCGCGGCGAAGGGAACGACGAGGAGGGCGGCGGCGAGCAGGCTGGCAATGCGCGTCATGAGCGTCTCCGGCTTGGGCGTCTTCGGGCAGCGCCTCGTGCGATCGCCTCTAGCACAGACGGCTGAACAAAGCATTGCGCGCGTCCGCCGGATTTCGCACATAGCCCGCGGGAGACCGGCCGATCCGGGCCGTGACACCGTTTCCGCGACACCATTTCCGCGAAACAACTTGTTCCGCGAAACAACTTGCGAAGGACATGCCATGAGCGCGAAGCACGACACGCTGGTCTCGATCCTCACCGCGGCGCCGGTCGTGCCGGTGCTGACCATCGAGGATCGGGCGACCGCCGTCCCCCTCGCCAGGGCGCTGGTGGCGGGCGGCCTGACCGCCCTCGAGGTGACGCTGCGCACCGCCGCCGGGCTCGAGTGCATCCGCGCCATCAAGGGCGAGGTCGAGGGCTGCAATGTCGGCGCCGGCACGGTGCTCGATGCCCGGCAGCTCGAGGCGGCGGTCGAGGCCGGCGCGACGTTCATGGTCAGCCCCGGCGCGGCGCCCAGGCTGCTCGCCGCGGCCAGGGCGAGCGACGTGCCGTTCCTGCCCGGGGTCGCCACGGCCGGCGAGGCGATGACTCTCGCCGAGGAGGGCTTCGCCATCCTCAAGTTCTTCCCGGCCGAGCCGGCCGGCGGCATCGGCTATCTCAAGGCCCTCGGGGCACCGCTTCCCGGCATCCGCTTCTGCCCGACCGGCGGCGTCGGGCCGAAGAATGCCGCCGACTATCTCGCGCTGCCCAATGTCATCTGTGTCGGCGGCAGCTGGGTCGCGCCGGCCGATGCGCTGGCCCAGGGAAACTGGACGCGGGTGACCGCACTTTCGAAGGAGGCGGCTCAGATTCCGCGCGCCGCGCGGTGAGGCGATATGCTGCAGGGCGGAATCGAATTCCCTTGCGTTCCTTGACGTTTGCGGCCATATGGAAGTCGCTCGGGCAACTTACCCGGGAGACTGGAAAACTGCGCGAGGAAAAACGGCCTCGCTGATCCTGGGCGGAATTCCCGGATGGTCGCGATAAGACGCTTATTCCTTTCCCCGATAGACGAGATGCCGACGGAAATGAGGGCGCTGGGCGTGCCCTCGCACTGACAATAGGAACGGGAAAAGGATCCCAAATGCGCCAGACTGGCACCGTGAAGTTCTTCAATACCTCGAAAGGCTTCGGTTTCATCACCCCCGAGGGCGGATCGAAGGACGTGTTCGTCCACGTCACGGCTCTCGAAGCCTCGGGCATCAGCCACCTCGCCGACGGCCAGCGCGTGACCTTCGAGGTCGAGCCGGACCGCATGGGCAAGGGCCCCAAGGCCGTCAGGCTCCAGCTCGCCTGAGGCTATCTGCGACGACCGGCGGCGGATGCCGCCGGTTCATCGGACGACGTCACTGCGCCGCCGGCCTCGCCCGGCGGCTTTTTGATTTCCGCGCCCGCCCCGGCGACCTGGCGGGTCAGCAGTGCCGGTACCAGCCGCGCGGCGGCGGCCTTGCGGTCGCGACCCAGATGCTTGTCGAACTGGCCGGCGAGGAGCAGCCCCGAGAATCCGTGGACGATCGACCAGATCCCGGTGACGATCGCGGCAAGGCGGGGATCCGCCATCGGGTCGTCGACGCCATGGTAGGCACCCACGGCGCGCACCGGGTAGGCGAACGCCTCGGCTGCGGCGGTGGCGAGGGCCTCGTCGCCGAAGTCGAGGCTGTCGACGTCGAAGATCAGGCCGAAGGCTGCCGGGTAGCGCTCGGCGAAGGCGACGTAGCCGAGGCCGATGGCGACGATGTGGTCGAGCGAACCCGGCGGGATGCCCGCGGCGTGGCGTTCCATGCTCGCCGAGAGCCGGCCGAAGCCGAGCGTGGCGAGCGCCGTGAGGAGGGCGCGCACGTCCTTGAAGTGATGGGCCGGCGCGGCATGGGAGACGCCGGCCCGGCGGGCGCAGCCGCGCAGGGTGAAGCCCGCGACGCCCTTCTCGGCCAGTTCCGCCTCGCCGGCCGCAAGCAGCGCGGTGCGAAGATCGCCGTGGTGATAGCCGTCGCCGGACCGTGCCGCCGCCGCCCCGCGCCGGCGCGCCGGCGCATCCTTTCCGTCCGCCATGCCGATTCCCTTCCTTCAGGACGGGTCTAGGCATCCATCTTGACGACGTCAATATTTGATCTTGACGTCGTCAGGATGCGCGGCTATCAATCTTGTCATCGTCAAGATGGAGGCCGCAATGAGCGTCTTCGAAGGCATCTTCACCGCCGGCAACGCCCTCGCGGCCCTCGGCTGGCTCGGGCTGGTGCTGCTGCCCGGCCGGCCCTTCGTGGTCGACCGCCTTGTCGGGCTCGGTATGCCGGCCCTTCTCGGCCTCGCCTATGCGGGGCTGGTCGCGGTCTACTTCGCCGGTGCCGAAGGCGGCTTCTCGAGCATCGCGGCGGTGCGGGCGCTGTTCGCGTCCGACGCCCTGCTCGTCGCCGGGTGGCTCCACTATCTCGCCTTCGACCTCTTCGTCGGCGCATGGCAGGTGCGCACCGCGCGCGCCGAGGGCATCGCCCACATCCTGGTCGTGCCGTGCCTCGTGCTCACTTTCCTGTTCGGCCCCGTCGGCTTCCTCGCGTTCCTTGCCCTCCGCGCCGCGGCGGGACGCCGTCCCGCGCCCGCCCTGGAGGCCTGATCATGTCGCTCACGCTCCCCCATGTCGCCGCGCCGCGCCCGGCGATCCCGAGCCTCGCCACGATGATGGCCGAGGGCCGCGCCCGCGAGCCGCTCCTCTGGGGCGCCGCGATCGTCTTCCTTCTGGCCATGCTGCCGACGACGGTCGCCTTCCTCCTCGACGACCGCACGATCAACGGCGTCAATGTCTGGTGGAAGCCGCTCAAGTTCCAGGTCTCGATCGCGCTCTACCTCGCCACCCTCGCCTGGCTCTACGGCGCGCTGGCGCCGGCCGCGCGGCAGTCGCGCTTCCTCCGCGGCTTCGCCATCGTCTCGGTCGCCCTGCTCGCCTACGAGATGGCCTACATGATGATCCAGTCGGCGCGCGGCGTCGGCTCGCACTTCAACACCGCGACGCCGCTCGAGGGCCTCCTCTTCACGCTGATGGGGGCGGCGGCGCTGGTCTTCACCGCC
>JAEZEN010000379.1 GCA_023433185.1 Pseudomonadota bacterium
CGACGATCCCGACCCGCTGGTCCGCCGCTCGGCCGCCGCGGCCTTCGCGACGCTTCCTGTCGAAGGCCGCTCGCCGCTCCTCGCCCTCGCCGAGGATCCGGTGCTCGACGTGCGGATCGACGCCGGAAGGCTGCTCGCCGACGTTCCCGACCAGGCTTTGGCGCCCGAAGCGGTGGTGCCGCGCGAGCAGCTGATCGCCGCCTATCGCGCCGCGCAGGCGAGCAATCCGGACCGGCCGGAGTCGCATCACAATCTCGGCCTCCTCGAGATCGCCCTCGGCCGGCCCGGCGCGGCGGAGCGCGCCTTTGCGGACGCTCTGGCGGTCGATACGCTGTTCGTGCCGGCCGCGGTCAACCTCGCCGACCTGTTCCAGGGCAGCGGTCGCGACGCCGAGGGCGAGCCGATCCTCCGAGATCTCGTCACGCGCCTGCCCGACGAGCCCAATGCCCGCCTCGCGCGCGGCTTCTGGCTGGTGCGGAATGGCGAGCCCGAAGCGGCCCGGGAGGAACTTCGCCGCGCCGCGGAAGAGGGGGCGTCGCTGTCGCCGCGCTTCGCCTATGTCTACGCCGTCTCCTTGGCCGACAGCGGCGACCGCGCGGGCGCGATCCGCGTGCTGTCCCGCAATCTCGATGACTTCCCCTACGACCGGGACACCCTGATCGCGCTGGCCGTCTACGAGAGCCAGGCCGGCAACATGGCCGCTGCGACCGCACACGCCGAGCTGCTCGCCGCGCTCGAGCCCGAGGACGCCTCGATCCGCGATTTCCTCAACCAGCTGCGCCGGTGATCGGGTCAAATTTCGTCACCCCGGTCACCGACGGCGGCGTTCCCGCGAAGAGTGCATGCTGCTACCATGCCGTGGGCTGATGGGAACCGGGTCGCGCGTGCGCCGCCGGCAACCGGCCCGAGGGAGGAACATCACGATGCGGAAACCTGGGATGCACATGCTTCTGCCGTGCCTCGCCGCGGCGGCCGGGCTCGGCCTCGCGACCGGCGCCATGGCGCAGGACAGTGACGCCACGGCGCGGGCGGCCGTCAAGGCGATGACCGACTTCCTCTCCGCGCAGCAGGCGTTCGCGGTCGAGTTCGACACATCGCTCGAGGCCGTCACACCCGATTTCGAGAAGATCCAGTTCAACAGCAGCGGCCATGTCGAGGTGGTCCGGCCGGATCGCATCCACATGGCGCGGCGCGGCGGCTTCGCCGATGTCGAGGCGACCTTCGACGGCCAGGCCCTGACGGTACTCGACAAGGACCGCAACCGCTACGCCGTCGTCCCGATGGGCGGAACCGTCGACGAGCTCTTCGACCGCCTGCCGGCCGAACGTGGCGTCGGCATGCCGGCGATCGACCTCATCCGGGAGGGAGGCCATGATGCCCTGATGGGCGGGGTCGTCCTCGCCAGCCACATCGGCGACGCGGTGGTCGGCGGCGTCGACAGCCAGTACTATGCGTTCCGCACCGACAACATCGACTGGCAGGTCTGGATCGCCAACGGCGACCAGCCGGTGCCGATGAAGTTCGTCGTCACCACCAAGCACATCGCCCAGGCGCCGCAATACACGATCCAGTTCCGCAACTGGCAGTTCGGCGATGCGGTGGATGCCGGCGATGAGATCGCGCTCGGCGACGCGGAGAAGGTGGACTTCACGGTCCTCAGCGACATCGACGAGCTTCCGGCTGAAGGAGACGGACAATGAAGACCCTTTCGCGCATCGCCATCGTCGCGGCCGCGGCGGCCCTTCTCTTCACCGACTTCGACTTCACCGCGACCGACGGCCTGCCGCGGGTGTCGATCTCGGCCCCGGCCGAAGCCCGCGTCGGCCGCCCCGCGACCCCGGTGAGCTACGCCGGCGTCGCCCGCCGCACCACCCGGCGCGTCGTCCGAACCAACTACCGCGTCAACACGCTGCCGCCGGGCTGCCACTACGGGCCCTATTACGGCGGCAATTACTGGAACTGCGGCGGCGTCTATTACGAGCAGTCCGGCAACGTCTACATCCAGGTGACGATCGAGTAGGCGCACCCGTCACGGCCGGATCGGGGAGGTGAAGGCCGCATTGTTGTGGCGGTAGGCCTCGAGCCGCGTCCCGGGAACGAACGACACCGGCGACCCGTCGCCGGTGTCGATGTCGAAGAGCAGCCGTCCCATCCGCTCGCGCCCGATCGCCAGGGCGGCGTCGCGGACCGGCGACGGCATGGGCCGCACCCGGTAGACCCAGGGATTGGTGTTGATCTCGTAGATCACGTCCCTGCCGCCGACCACCGTGTGGTCAGCCCGGCCCCACTCGATCGCGGAGAGTTCGAACGCGCGCTTCACCGCCTCCGGGACCGCGTTCGACGCGATCTCCTCGGCCTCGGTGCGGTACATCTCCTCGCTCGGCAGGCCGCGCGTGCCGTGCTTGGCGGTCCAGTTGTCCTCCACCACGGCGCCGTGGACGTGGTAGGCGTCGCCGATGCGGAATGTGCCGAGCTTCCGCCACACGCCGGGTGCGACCGGCTCTCCGCAGAACTCGACGACAAGGACGCCGCGGAGCGGATGGCCTTCCGCCTGCCAGTCGGCGAGGAAGCGGTCGAGCCCGGCTTGGTCCTCGATCAGGCCGCTGAGCGGCCCCTTGTGATCGAATTCCCGGCGCAGGAACACCGGAAAGCGCCGCGGGCGCGGGCGGCCGTCGGCGCGATAGGCGTCGAAGGGGTTGATCCCCTCCTCATGCAGGGTGTGGAGCAGTTCGTAGCGGCTCGTGACCCGTGCGGGATCGCTGAGCACCTTCAGCCCAGCAGCCTTGAGGGCCCGGTACAGGTCCGCGGCGAGCTGGAGTTCCCAGTCGTAGAGCTGGTCGAGACCGGTGAAGACGTAAGTTGCCTGCCGCGCGGTGTCGGCCTTGAACATCTCGTCGTAGCTCGCCGTGCCGACGGCCGGGGCCGGCGCGCCGAGCTTGCCGTTGGCCAGCGTGTGGATCGGGAAGGCGTGGCCGTTGGCGGTCAGGAAGACGATCATCGAAGCTCAGCGGTCCCCTGCGGGTTGGTACTCGGATCGGAATTGTGTATCATCGTCGCAGTTCCATTCGCAGGGGGGATGACCCACGATGATTGATTTCGCCAAGGTGCGCGCCGGCCTCGCTGACAAGGTCCTCGTCGGTTTCGACAGCGGCGGACTGGACCTGTCCAAGTCGACCGGCGCCAAGCACGGCATCCTCAAGGTCAATGGTTCGAAGCGCGGCATCCTCAAGGTCAATGGCGCCAAGCGCGGGGTCAAGCGGACCCCGGCCTGACCGCAGCCCGCAGGGCGCAGGCTTGCACCTCTTCCTGCCGCACGCCGCGCGTGCAAGGGACATTGATGCTGCGGTTCGCGATCACGTCGCCGGGAGCCTTGTGTCGGTCTCCGATGCCCTGGCCCCGGCGCTTCCTGATTCGCGCCCCATCCTCGACCGGTTGACCCGCGCGCTGCGCGACGGCCCCGTGCGCCCCGCGGTCGTCGCGCTCTACAGCGACATCGTGCTCGCCATAGCGGACGAGGACCAGGCGGCGCTGACGACGGCGCTGGCGCGCGCCGCGGCACTCGACGACCCCGCATCGGCTGCGCCATGCCGGGCGGTGACGCTGCGCGACGAGGACCTCGGCCCGGGCCTCGCCGAGAGCTACCGCCGCCATGCCGACGACGATCCCGAGATCGCGCTCGACCTCGCGCCGGCGGACCCCGCCGCGATGGCCGAGGCGGCCCGCACCCTCGCGGAGACGGTGGAACTGATCGCCGCCGCCGACCCCGAGCTTTCGGGCGAACTCGCAGCGCTCGTCCGCGAGGTGGTGTTCGCCGCGAACGGCGGCACCTCTCCGGACTTCGATGGCGCGACCGCCTTCTACCTGTGGGGCGCCAACATCCTCAACATCGCGGGGGCGGCCGACCCGATGGGCCTCGCCGAGGTGCTCGTTCACGAGGCCGCCCATACCCGCCTCCTCGGCGAGACCATGGGCCAGCCGCTTGCCACCAATCCACCGGAGGAGCGCTACGCATCGCCGCTCCGTCCCGACCCGCGGCCGATGGAGGGCATCGTCCACGCCAGCTACGTCGTGGCGCGGCTGCACTACCTCGCGGGAAAGCTCTTCGAGGGGAGCGAGCGAACGAGGCGCCAGGAAGAGAACCGCGCGCGTTTCCTCGCCGGCGACGAGATCATCATGCGCCACGCGGCCTTCACCCCGACCGGGGCATCCATCTACGCCGCGACCCGCGACTACATGATGGCGGCCGGATAGGCGCATCTACGGCGTGTTCCCGCCGCGGGCGACCCCGAGCGGCAGCAGGGCGAACACGACCTGCGCCGCGAGCCCCGCGGCCCCGGCGGGCTCGGCGAAGCCGGCAAGGAACGCCGCCGGGCCGTTGCCCAGCGCCAGCGTGAGAAGCAGCTCGGCCACCATGAGCAGCGCGAAGCCGACGCCGCCCATGACCAGCCGGTCGGTCGCACGGGACGGGACCGAGAAGCGGCGGACCAGCCAGCGGCAGGCCATCCAGGCGACGAGCAGCATGAACGGAATCTCGACCAGCACTGCCGCGAGTTCGCCAAGCCCCGGCACGAGCAGGAGGGTGCGCACCGTCCCGAGCACGAACCCGGCGGCGAAGACGGTCGCGAAATAGGCAATGCCGGCGCGGGCGGAAGCCCCGGGGCCCTGCCGCCGCGGGCCGGTCATGCCGCGAGGTCGGCGACCACCGCGTCGAGCACAAAGAAGCCGGCGCGGGTGGCGCGCAGCCGGCCGTCGACCATGCGCTCGACCATGCCGTGGCGGACCAGATCGGCGAGCTGGGCGTCGTCGAGATGGCGGCCGGAGACGGCGCGGTAGCGGGCGATGTCGATGCCCTCGACCAGGCGGAGGCCCATCAGCAGCATCTCGTCGCCTTCCTCCTCGGCGGTGAGGATGTCGTCCACCACCAGGCCGTCGCCGCGGCTCTCGACGCGGGTGAGCCACGCCTCGGGGTGCTTCTCGGTCGCCGTGCCGTGGCGGCCGTCGGGGAGGACGAGCCGGCCATGGGCACCGGGGCCGATCCCGGCATATTCGCCGTAGCGCCAGTAGACGAGATTGTGCCGGCATTCGGCCCCCGGCCGGGCATGGTTGGAAATCTCGTAGGCAGGCATGCCGGCGGCGGCCATCGTGTCGAGGGTCGCGGCGTAGAGCGCGGCGGCACTGTCCTCGTCGGGGGTCACGAGCTTGCCGGCGCGGTGCAGGGCGGCGAACGGCGTCCCCTCCTCGATCGTCAGCTGGTAGAGCGAGAGATGGTCCGCGGCGAGGGCGATGGCCTCGCCGAGTTCGCGCGTCCAGTCCGCCTCGGTCTGCCCGGGCCGGGCATAGATCAGGTCGAAGGAGAGCCGCGGGAAGGTGGCTCGCGCCGTCTCGATCGCCGCCCGCGCGGTCGCCGCGTCGTGCAGCCGGCCGAGCAGGCGGAGGTCGCGATCGTTCAGCGCCTGCACCCCGAGCGACACGCGGTTGACGCCCGCCGCGCGGTAGCCGCGGAACCGCGTCGCCTCGACGCTCGAGGGATTGGCCTCCATCGAGATCTCGACATCGTCGGACAGGGTCCAGTGCCGCGCCACGGCGTCGAGGACGGTGCCGACGGTGGAGGGCTCCATCAGCGACGGGGTACCGCCACCGAGAAAGATGCTCGACACCGTGCGCCCCGGCGTCCGGTCCGCAGTCGTCTCGATCTCGCGGGCGAAGGCGGCGGCGAACCGCGCCTGGTCCGGCGGCTGGTGACGGACATGGGAATTGAAGTCGCAATAGGGGCACTTCGCGGCACAGAACGGCCAGTGGACGTACACGCCGAAGCCGGGCTCCCGGCTCATTTCGGCAGTCTCGCGGCAGCGAACAGGGCGAAAGCCAGCGCCCGGTGGGACATCGACTGCTTCAGCGCGGGGTCCATCTCGCCGAACGTCCTGTCGTGGCCCTCCGGAACGAACATCGGATCGTAGCCGAAGCCGCCGCTTCCCCGGGGCGGATAGATCAGGGTGCCGTGAACCTCGCCGCGGAAGAGGTCGTGGCCGCCGTCGGGAAAGGCCAGCGCCAGCACGGCGACGAAATGCGCGCGCCTCGCGTCGGGACTGGTCGCGCCGAGCGCGGCGAGCGTCTCCTCGACGCGCCCCATGGCCGCGGCGAAGTCCTTCTCCGGGCCGGCCCAGCGTGCCGAGTAGATCCCGGGAGCGCCGCCCAGTGCATCGACCGCGAGGCCGGAATCGTCGGCCAGCGCAGGCAGGCCCGAGGCCGCGGCGGCGGCCTCGGCCTTGAGGAGTGCGTTGGCTTCGAAGGTGTCGCCGGTCTCCTCCGGCTCGGGCAGGCCGAGCGCGCCGGCCGAAACCACCGACATGCCGAACGGGGCGACGAGGACCTCGATCTCGCGGAGCTTGCCGGGATTGTGGGTGGCGACCACCAGCCGCTCTCCGGGGACGAGGGAGCGGGGCATCGTTCGTCTCCCGCGCCCCTAGAGGATCGCGAGCTTCTGCAGCTCGACGAGCTGCCCGATCCCGCCCTTGGCGAGGGACAGCAGCGCCTGCAGTTCCGCTTCGCTGAACGGCGTGCCCTCGGCGGTGCCCTGAATCTCGACAATGCCGCCGGAGCCGGTCATGACGAAATTGGCATCGGTTTCGGCTTCGCTGTCCTCAAGGTAGTCGAGATCGAGAACCGGCGCGCCGCGGAAGATGCCGCAGGATACGGCCGCGACATGGTCGCGCAGCACCGTCTTCGGCACCATGTCGCGCGCGGTCATCCAGGCGATGCAGTCACGGAGCGCGACCCAGCCGCCGGTGATCGCGGCGGTACGGGTGCCGCCGTCGGCCTGGAGCACGTCGCAATCGACGACGATCTGACGTTCGCCGAGCGCCCCGAGATCCACCACCGCGCGGAGCGAGCGGCCGATGAGGCGCTGGATCTCCAGCGTCCGGCCGCCCTGCTTGCCGGACGCCGCCTCGCGGCGCGTGCGTTCGTGGGTGGCACGGGGCAGCATGCCGTACTCGGCCGTCACCCACCCCTTGCCAGTGTTACGCAGGAAGGGCGGCACCTTCTCCTCGAGGCTGGCCGTGCACAGGACATGGGTGTCGCCGAACTTGACCAGGCAGGAGCCCTCGGCGTGCTTGGAGACGCCGCGTTCGAAGGACACGGCTCTCATCTCGTCGGGCTGGCGCTTCGAGGGACGCATGGGGTGACTCGCCTTGATCGGAAGGCGGCCTTGTATCCGCTCGCGCCGGTGGGCGCAAAGGCCAATTGGGCGAGTTGCAGCGATGCAGCGCGTCCCTATATCCTTGCCGCAATGACAAGACCCATCACGGACTCGACCCTGCAGGCCCTGGATGCACGCTCGCGCGACATCTTCAGGGCGATCGTCGACAGCTATCTGCGGGACGGCGAGCCGCTTGGTTCGCGCAACCTGTCGCGCATGCTGCCGGCCTCGCTGTCGCCGGCCACGGTGCGCAACGTTATGAGCGACCTGGAGCAGCTCGGGCTGATCTATGCGCCGCACGTCTCGGCCGGGCGGCTGCCGACGCAGCAGGGACTGCGCTTCTTCGTGGACTCCTTCATGGAGGTCGGCGACCTTTCGGACGAGGAACGGCAGGCGATCGAGGCGCAGGTGAAGGCCTCCGGAAGCGGCGCGACGCTGGAGCAGATGCTGACCGAGGCGACGCAGATGCTGTCGGGC
>JAEZEN010000401.1 GCA_023433185.1 Pseudomonadota bacterium
GACTTGAGGAACAGGAGTTGCTCGTCGGGGAAGAGGCTGCGCGCACGCGCGATCTGCGGGGCGTAGAGGCCCCGCCCGACATGGGAAAGGCCGAGATCCTGATGGCCGTCATTCTTGCGGCGGGCGCGGGCCTCGCGCTCGAGGCGTTCGACGAAGGAGTCGAGCCTGGCGTCGGCCCGACCGTTCTCGCGCGTCTTCCGGTCGAGATGCCCCCAGTGGGACCAGGCGCGGAGGACGGGATTGCGGAGGAGGACGACGATGCGCGCGGCCGGATTGTAGGTGCGGATGCGGGGGAGCGCGGCGGCCCAGTACACGTAGGAAGGCGTGACCTCGCCAGCCACCGCGCGGTCGAAATAGAACTCGGCCTGGAGCGCCGCGTATCCGTCCCGGGGCCGGTCGCCGTCGAACGCCGTGTCGTCGTCGAAGTAGTGCAGTTCCTTCCGGCTGTGGGGCAGTTCGATGGCGGGGTGGAGCCGGAGCAGGCGGTCCAGCGTGGTGGTCCCGCCCTTCTGGGCGCCGGCGACGAAGAATGCCAGCCTTCGCTCGCGGCGCCGGGCCGCGGCACCGCGCCAGCGGAGCGTAAGGAGATTGCGGAAGGTGTCGCTGCGGGACATCGCGCCCCTTCATAGAGGCCGGCCGGACAATGAAAAAGGGGCAGCGCGAGGCTGCCCCTTTCGACCTGTGGCGAAACGACTGTGATCAGCGCTTCGAGAACTGGAACGAACGGCGTGCCTTGGCCCGGCCGTACTTCTTGCGCTCCACGGTGCGGGAGTCGCGGGTCAGGAACCCGGCCTTCTTCAAGGCGCTCCGCAGCTCCGGCTCGTAGTAGGTGAGCGCCTTCGAGATGCCGTGGCGGAGCGCGCCGGCCTGGCCCGAAAGTCCGCCGCCGGAGACGGTGGCCCGGACGTCGTACTGTCCGGTCCGGTTGGCCGTGATGATCGGCTGCTCGACGATCATCTGGAGCACGGGCCGGGCGAAGTACTCGGTGTAGTCCTTGTCGTTGATGAAGATGCGCCCGGCGCCGCGGGTCACCCAGACGCGGGCGACGGCGTCCTTGCGCTTGCCGGTGGCATAGGCGCGGCCCTGGGCATCCAGCTTCTGGACATGGACCGGCGCCTCGGGCGCCTGCGGGACGAGATCCTGGAGGGACTGAAGGTCGGCCATGATCAGGCGATCCTCGTGTTCTTGTGGCTCAGCGCGGCGATGTCGAGCTTCTCGGGCTGCTGCGCTTCGTGGGGATGTTCGCCGCCCTTGTAGATGCGGAGATTCTTGAGCTGGCGGCGGGCGAGCGGCCCGTCGGGCATCATCCGCTGGACGGCCTTCTCGAGCACGCGCTCGGGAAACTTGCCCTCGAGGATGGCGCGCGCCTTGCGCTGCTTGATGCCGCCGATGTGGCCGGTGTGCCAGTAGTACGTCTTGTCGTCGTACTTGCGGCCGGTCAGCACCACCTTGTCGGCATTGATGACGATGATGTTGTCGCCGCAGTCGACATGCGGGGTGTAGGTCGCGAGGTGCTTGCCGCGCAGGCGTCGGGCGAGGATCGCGGCGAGGCGACCGACGACCGCACCTTCGGCGTCGATCAGCACCCACTTCTTCTCGACTTCCGCGGGCTTGGCGGAGAAGGTCTTCATGGGGGTCGGGTCCGTTATGACGAAAGGCGGCCCGTCATGCGCCGCCAACCGAGGCGGTATCTACGGCCGCCCCCGCCGCCCGTCAAGCGAAAAATGACAAGAAAATCAGTCCCGTACTGATGAGGTATCAAGATACCGCAACATCGGCTGCCGCCCGATCGCCATCGGTCGCGGGCGGGGCGACCCGCCCGCTGGCACAGTCACGGGACATGCTGCCGCCTTGCGCGGGGCGCGGCTCTCTGGTCAATGCAGGGGAAATCGAGGAGCCCCGATGCCCGACACGCCCAAGCCGCTCGTCTATTCCGACAGCTTCCTGCGCACCCTGCTCGGGTCGGTCAAGTCGATCGCCGTGGTCGGGGCCTCCGCCAACCGGTCGCGGCCGGTATTCATCGTCACCAAGTTCCTGATCTCCAAGGGCTTCCGCGTGTTCCCCGTGAATCCGGGCCATGCCGGCGGCGAGATCCTCGGGCAGACGGCCTATGCGAAGCTCGCCGACATTCCCGAGCCGATCGACATGGTCGACATCTTCCGCCGCCCGGACGCGGTGCCGGGGATCGTGGACGAGGCGCTGGCGCTCGACCCGAAGCCCAGGGTGATCTCGATGCAGCTGACCATCCGGAACGACGAGGCGGCCGCCAAGGCCGAGGCCGCCGGGCTGACCGTCGTCATGGACCGCTGCACCAAGATCGAATACGGCCGGCTGGTCGGCGAGAATTCCTGGGCCGGCATCGTCTCCGGCATCATCGACTCGCGCCGCCCGGTCCAGACCGTCCAGTACCAGCGTTTCCGCCTGCCCGGAGTGATCGATCGCAAGGGAAATTGATGCGATCGTCGGCCGAGGCGCCGTATACTCCCGACCATGGATCGCGGGCATGCCTTGGAGATTCTTCGGCGCCATGAGGCGGAGCTCCGCCGGCGGGGTGTTCTCCATGTCGCACTGTTCGGTTCCGTGGCGCGGGATCAAGCCGGGGCAGATAGCGATCTCGACGTAATGCTCGATCTCGACCCCGCAGCTTTTTGCTAAGCGGACCTGCATACCGCGCGCCGATCTTCAAAGCATGATGCTGTACTCACCGATGGTCAAGTCGCCGGCCTTGAGCTTGGTGCCCGGGTCGAGCTTGGCGAACTGGATCTGCGCCGCGTCCCCCGTGCCGTCCGGGTCGTAGTAGAGCGCGCCCGTCTCTTGTCGTAGATGATCGGGCTGGACCGTTATCTCGGGGACGTGGAGGCGCCTGCTGAGGCTATCCGGTTGGCCGAGGGGGACGGAATCGTGACCGCGCGACCTGAAGCGGGCGTTTTTTCCCCGGCTCCGCGCCCGCGGGGGTGCGATTTGTTTGGCTTTGGTCGTCGCCGCGGCTAGAAAAACGCCACCGAGGGACAGGAAACACCGAGAGACGGAGGGAATTCCCCATGAGCGACGATCGCGTACCCGGCTTCGCGACCCTGGCGGTTCATGCCGGCGCCAAGCCCGACCCCACCACCGGCGCCCGGGCGACGCCGATCTACCAGACGACGTCCTACGTCTTCAACGATGTGGAGCATGCGGCGTCGCTGTTCGGCCTCCAGGCCTTCGGCAACATCTATACCCGGATCATGAGCCCGACGAGCTCGGTCCTCGAGGAGCGGATCGCCGCGCTCGAGGGCGGAACCGCGGCGCTCGCGGTCGCTTCCGGTCATGCCGCGCAGCTGGTCGTGCTCCACGCCATGATGACCCCGGGCGACGAGTTCATCGCCGCCCGCCAGCTCTACGGCGGCTCGATCAACCAGTTCAACCACTCGTTCAAGAGCTTCGGCTGGAACGTGAAGTGGGCCGACATCGAGGACATCTCGACCTTCGAAGCGGCGGTGTCGCCGAAGACCAAGGCGATCTTTATCGAGTCGATCGCCAATCCCGGCGGCGTCGTCACCGACATCGAGGCGATCGCCGCGGTCGCCAAGCGGGCCGGCGTGCCGCTCATCGTCGACAACACGCTGGCGACGCCCTACCTCATCCGCCCCTTCGAGCACGGCGCCGACATCGTCATCCATTCGGCCACCAAGTTCCTCGGCGGC
>JAEZEN010000474.1 GCA_023433185.1 Pseudomonadota bacterium
TGGCGGAGGCGCTCAAGGACTGGGGCGTCTCGCACCGCTTCGCCGGATCGAAGGATCGCGCTGCCATCGGCAACATCGTCTATGACGCGCTGCGCTGGCGGTCGTCCTCGACCTGGGTCATGGAAAGCGACTCGCCGCGGGCGCTGGTGCTCGCCGCCCTCGGCCGCCACTGGGGCCTGGGCAGCGAGGGGCTCTTGGCCGCATTCGCCGACTCCCCGCACGCGCCCGACCCGCTGTCGGGTGCGGAACGGGCGCTCATCGACCTCGCCGACGTGGCAGCGGCGCCGCCCCATGTCCGCGCCGACGTGCCGGAATGGCTCGCCGCCCGTTTCGCCCGCGCCTTCGGCGAGGACGCCTGGGTCGAGGAGGGCAGGGCGCTCGCCGGCCGGCCGCCGCTCGACCTGCGGGCCAACCGCCTGAAGGCCGACCGGGAGAAGGTCGCGAAGGTGCTCGTGAAGTTCGCCCCGGTCGAGACGGCGCTCTCGCCCGACGGCCTGCGGATCGCCGCGACCGCCGGCGACGGCCGTCATCCCAATGTCCAGGTCGAGCCCGGCTTCCAGAAGGGTTGGTTCGAGATCCAGGACGAGGGCAGCCAGGTCGCGGCCCGTCTTGCCAACCCGCGGCCCGGCGAGCAGATCCTCGACCTCTGTGCCGGGGCCGGCGGCAAGGCGCTGGCGATGGCCGCGGCGATGGACAACAAGGGCCAGGTCTTCGCGACCGATTCCGAGCGTTCGCGCCTCGGGCCGATCTTCGACCGCCTGAAGCGGGCCGGAACCCGGAACGTCCAGGTGCGGCCGGCGCGTTCCGACCTCGCCGACCTCGCGGGCCGGATGGACGCGGTGCTCCTCGACGTGCCCTGCACCGGGGCCGGGACATGGCGTCGCCGGCCCGACGCCAAATGGCGCCTGAGCGAACGCGCGCTCGCCGACCGCATCGCCGAGCAGGCGGCGATCCTCGATGCCGCGACCGCCTATCTCAAGCCCGGCGGGCGCATCGTCTACGTCACCTGCTCGCTGCTGCCCGACGAGAACGGCGACCAGCTCCGCGGTTTCCTAGACCGCCACGCCGACTTCCGGCTGGTCCCGCCGGCCGAGGTGATCGGCGCGTCGGCCCTGTCCGAGACTGCCAAGGAGGCGTTGCAGGTCGCCGTCGGCGACGAGGGTGTCTTGATGACGCCGCACCGGACGGACACGGACGGGTTTTTCGTGGGCGTGGCGGCGAAGCGGTGATGAACACGGCGAGACGGCTGGCCTGCGCGCGTGAGTGGGCCCGGCGGTCCGATCGCGACATGTGCCACACGTCTGCGCTATGGTGCTGGTGAAGCTCTCGAGTCTGACATGGGATCGGTCGTTCGGGGCACATGGGTCAACTCTCTTCCCCAGGATGCGGGTGCTCGAGACGGCTGGTCGAGAGGTCGTAGCCGGAGGCGCGGGTCGTGTTGTTCCGAACGAGGCCAGTGAAGAGCATCCAGGTCCGCGGGCGGAAGTTCCGCGTGGAGGGGCTCAGCAAGTCAGATCCCTATTTCGCGTCCGTGACGGTCGACTTCGAGCCGGAGTTTCTCGCCCTGTGCGAGAAATTGATCGCGTCGGACTACACTTGTCTGGATGTCGGCGCCAACATTGGCCTGAAGAGCCTCGCCATGTCGCAGTTCGCCCGGGATGGGCGGGTGCTTGCGATCGAAGCGGCACCCGGCATCCTCCCGTTGCTGCAGCGGAACATCCAGGGCTCGGGCGTCGCCAATGTCGACATTTGCCACGCGGCGATATCGGACCACGAGGGCACCGTGGCCTTCGCCGAAAACTCGGCCTTCGGGCATATCTCGCTCGGCGGAGGCGTGTCCGTTCCCTCGAAAACACTGCACTCCCTGGCCACCGAGCACGGCCTGGAACGGGTCGACTTCATCAAGATCGACGTCGAAGGTTTCGAGTGGTCGATCCTGAAGGTTTCGAGTGGTCGATCCTGCGTTCGTCCCGGGACGAGATCGAGCGCTGGCGTTCGCTCGTGCTGTTCGAGTTCAACTCCTGGTGCCAGCTCGCCTTCTCGGAAACCTCGCCGGTGGATTTCGCAAGATGGATCCTCGGCAGCTTCTCCCACGTCTTCATGGTTCGCCGGAAGCACGCCGACGGTGAGTCGCTCCTGCGGCTATCGGCCGAAGATTCGCTTCGCCTTGTGCACACGAACCTGATTCTCGACGGCTGCGTCAGCGACATCCTCGCAACCAACGAGCCCGCGCGCCTTCCCGCTGCGCTTCGCTAGGTCGCCATGCGGGCGAGGGTGCCGATATGTCGGTGGCGCCGCGGTCGAACGACACCGCGCCCGAGCCTCCCCGCATTGCCCCGCCTTTCTCCCCGGTGCTATAGGCCGCGCCGGGTCATCCTGGCCCTGAGACGGGACGGCAATGGCGATCGACAAGGCGACGGTGGTGAAGGTGGCGCGGCTCGCGCGCATCGCGGTGAGCGATGACGAGGCCGAGGCGCTCCGCGGCGAGCTCAACACGAACCTCGGCTTCGTCGAGCAGTTGAACGCGGTCGACGTCGAGGGTGTCGAGCCGATGACGGCGGTCGTCCACGTGCCCATGAAGGAGCGCGCGGACGTGGTGACCGAAGGCGGCCAAACCGAGAAGGTGCTGGCCAATGCGCCGCTGCGGGAAGGGTCGTTCTTTGCGGTTCCCAAGGTGGTGGAGTGAGCCAGATGAGCGACCTCACCCGCCTCACCATTGCCGAAATCCGCGACGGGCTCGCGGCGAAGCGCTTCTCCGCCACCGAGTTGAGCAAGGCCTATCTCGCGGCGATGGAGGCGGCGCGCGGCCTCAACGCCTATATCGTCGAGACGCCGGAGAAGGCGCTCGCCATGGCCGCCGAGTCGGATCGCCGGATCGCCGCCGGCGAGGCCCGTCCGCTCGAGGGCGTGCCGATCGGCGTCAAGGATCTGTTCTGCACCGAGGGTGTCCACAGCCAGGCGGCGAGCCGCATCCTCGAGGGCTACAAGCCGGTCTACGAATCGACCGTCACGGCAAACCTCTGGGCCGACGGCGCGGTGATGCTCGGCAAGCTGAACATGGACGAGTTCGCCATGGGTTCGTCAAACGAGACCTCGGCCTACGGGCCGGTGGTCAATCCGTGGCGGTCGCAGGGCTCGAACGCGCCGCTGGTGCCCGGCGGATCGTCAGGCGGCTCGGCGACGGCGGTGGCCGCGTTCCTCTGTGCGGGCGCGACGGCGACCGATACCGGCGGCTCGATCCGCCAGCCGGCGGCCTTCACCGGGACCGTCGGCCTCAAGCCGACCTACGGCCGCTGCTCGCGCTGGGGGATGATCGCCTTCGCCTCGTCGCTCGACCAGGCCGGGCCGATCGCCCGCGACGTGCGCGACGCGGCCATCCTCCTCAAGTCGATGGCGAGCGTCGACCCAAAGGATACGACCTCGGTCGACCTGCCGGTGCCGGACTATGAGGCGGCGCTCGATGTCGGCGTGAAGGGGCTGCGGATCGGCATCCCCAGGGAATACCGGGTCGACGGAATGCCGGCCGAGATCGAGGCCTTGTGGGAGACCGGCAAGGACTGGCTGAGGGCCGCCGGCGCCGAACTCGTCGACATCTCGCTGCCGCACACCGGGTATGCGCTGCCGGCCTACTACATCGTCGCCCCGGCCGAGGCGTCCTCGAACCTCGCCCGCTACGACGGCGTCCGCTACGGCCTCCGCGTGCCGGGCGACGACATCATCGCCATGTACGAGAAGACGCGGGCAGCCGGCTTCGGCCAGGAAGTGAAGCGGCGCATCATGATCGGTACCTATGTGCTGTCGGCGGGCTACTACGATGCCTACTATCTCCGCGCCCAGCGCGTGCGGACCCTGATCAAGCGCGACTTCGACCTCGTCTTCGGCGACGGCATCGACGCGATCCTCACGCCGGCGACGCCGTCGGCCGCCTTCGGTCTCGCGGAGATGACGACGGCCTCGCCGATCGAGATGTATCTGAACGACATCTTCACGGTGACGGTGAACATGGCAGGCCTGCCGGGCATTGCGGTGCCCGCGGGGCTCACCGCCGACGGCCTGCCGCTCGGCGTTCAGCTCATCGGTCGGCCTTTCGACGAGGCGATGCTGTTCCGGACCGCGCAGGTCATCGAGGACGCGGCCGGCCGATTCGCGCCTGAGCGGTGGTGGTAGGCTGCACGGCGCCATCCGGGATGACGCGACCGGGATTCGGTGGCATCCTCGGTGAACCCAATGCGGAGGACATGATGGACGCCGACGCCTTCAGGAAGACGCTGGACGACAGCGCACCGCCGCCGGGCACGGAAGGCCCGCTTGCCGCACTGTGGCATGCCGCCAAGGGCGAGTGGCACAAGGCGCATGCCCTCGTCCAGGACGACGAGAGCAAGGAGGCAGCACGCGTCCACGCCCATCTTCATCGCATCGAAGGCGACCACGACAATGCGCGCTACTGGTACGACCGGGCCGACGAGCCGATCGCCGAGATGCCGATCGAGCAGGAATGGAGTTCGATCGTCGGCGCCCTGCTGACGCTCCGCTGACGGTCCGATCTAAGGCGAACCGAGCCGCGTGATCGCCACGTGGGCGGGTTCGGCCTCGCCGAAGAGGAAGCCCTGGCCGACGTTGCAGCCCCAGGGCATGAGGCGCTCGGCCTGTCCCGCGGTCTCCACACCCTCGGCAACCACCTCGAGGTGGAGGCGCGGGGCGAGGGCGCAGATCGTTTCGACGATCGCTGCCATCGGCGCATCGTCCATCATGCCGGCGACGAAGTTGCGGTCGAGCTTGATCACGTCGATCGAGTAGTCGCGGAGGTGGACGAGGGACGAATGTCCGGCGCCGAAGTCGTCGAGGGCGATGCGGACTCCGGCCGCCTTGAGAGTGCGGAGGGCGTGGGCGACGGCCCTGGCGCTGCGCGCGGTGAGGGAGTGCTCGGTGACCTCGACCTCGATCATCGACGCCGGCACGCCGAAGCGGTCGAGGCGGCCGAGGAGCCGCTCCGCGTAGTCGCCGCGAAGGAACTCGACGGGAGCGGCATTGATCGACACCGGAACCACGTGGAGACCCGCCTCCAGCCACGCCGCGATGTCGGCCAGCACCTTCTCCTGCATGGCGTCCGCAATCCGGGTCGCCAGGTCGTAGTGATTGAAGGCCTCGACGATCTCCCCAGGATAGTGGAGCGCCCCGTCCTCGTCGCGCCAGCGCAGCAGTGCCTCGAGCCCGACGATCCGGTGATCGTCCAGCCTGACCTTGAGCTGGTAGAAGGGCACGATGACGTTGCGCCGGACCACGTCCCAGGCCGTGCGCAGCTGTTCGGCGACCAGGGTTGCGTCGTCGAGCATGCGCTGCTTGAAGACCTGGGCGCGGCCCCGTCCGCCGTCCTTGAGGTCGGTCAGGGCGGCGTCGGCGCACTTGAGAAGAGACGACATGTCCGCGGCGTCACGCGGGTAGATCGCACAGCCGATGCTGACCGCCCCGCGAAGGAGTGCCCCCTGGTAGAAGATCGGCGTATCGACCTCGCCGAGTACGGCATTCGCCACCGACAGCAGTTCCGCCTCGTCGCGAAGGCCCGGGACGGCCACCGCGAATTCGTCGCCGCCGAGCCGGGCGACATAGGCATCCTCGGGGATGACGGACCTGATGCGATTGCCGAGCGTCCGAAGCAGGTGGTCGCCGGCGGGATCGCCGAACATCTCGTTGACGTGCTTGAAATGGTCGAGATCCGCAACCAGAACGCCGATCGCACCGCCCTCGACGCTCGCGCGGGCGATGGACCCCGCGAGCCGCTGCTTGAACTCGCGGCGGTTCCAGACCCGGGTCAGCGAGTCGGTCCGGTCGGCGGCGCGCAGCCGCTGTTCCGCTTCCCGGATCGCGGTGACATCGCGCCCGACATTGACCACGGCGACGGTCGTGCCGCTCTCGTCGCGTAGCGGTACCAGCGTGTTCTCGACGTGCCGCGGTTTCTGCCCGGGGCCCTCCGTGGTCAGGCGGAAGCGCGTGCGTTCTGCCGTGGGCGCCGGACCGAGCACCTTTCTGAGGGCCCGGCCGCGGCGGTGGCGCGCTGCCGCGGGGAGAGCACCGAGCCATTCCCCCGTCGCTGCGTCCCCGGCTGAGGCATGGGCCGCCAGTCCGGCGCGATTGGCGTGAAGGAGGGTGCCGTCGGCCGCGATCAGTTCGACGCATTCGGGAACCGCGTCGAGCATGGCGTCGCGCAAGGCAAGGGCGCGGGTGGCCGGCACCGAGGCGCTGGCTTCGTCCTGCTCGGCAAAGGCCAGGCATACGAAACGCAAGGGGCTCGACATCGGCGATCGGCCGGGCATCGAGAGATAGCGCCGGTGGCCGCCGGCGGGATTCAGGAGGCGGAGGGTCAGCGCGGGCGTGCTGCCG
>JAEZEN010000491.1 GCA_023433185.1 Pseudomonadota bacterium
GGCGCTGGTCGACGACGATGCCCGTCGGGCCATGCTCGACGCCGGCGGCGTCGAGGCCGAGGCCGGCGACGTTCGGGCCGCGGGCCGCCATGACCATCAGGTGCGAGCCGTCCACCACGGTCTCCTCGCCGTCGTCCCGCACGGTCACCCGGACGCCGCCCTTGCGCCGCGCGAAGCCGACGATGCCGGCGCGCTCGCGGATGCGGATGCCTTCGGCGCGGAGACGGTCGAGGAGCGGCGCGACGAGCTCGGGATCCTCGCCGGCCAGCGCCGGACCGCCATCGATGACGCTCGAATCGATCCCGAGCCGGTTGAGCGCCTGCGCCAGTTCGAGGCCGCGCGGGCTGGCGCCGAGGACGATGAGATGGGCGGGCTTCCGGCCGGCGTCGAGCACGCTGGCAATGTCGACGACGTCCAGCCCATCGAGGCCGGCATAGCTGGGCAGTATCGGGAGCGACCCCGTCGCGATCACGAAGTTGCGGGCGCGGATCCTCGCGTCGCCCGCGATCACCGTCCGGCGGTCGGCGAAACGCGCCTCGGCGGCGATCACGGTCACGCCGAAGGCCTCGAGCCGCTCCCGCGAGACGTTCGCGGCGGCGGCTTCCGTCACCTGCGCCACATGGTCCTGAACCCGCGCCGTGTTCACCTGGAGCGGCGCGCCGGTCACGCCGAAGGCCGGGCCGCGGCGCAGACCCTCGTAGAGGCCGGCCGCCGCGCGGATCGCGGCGCTCGGGATGCTGCCCTCGCGGAGATCGGTCCCGCCGAGCGCGCTCTTCTCGACGAGGACCACGGGGAGACCGTGATTTGCCGCGGCGATCGACAGCGCGATGCCGCCGGGGCCGCCGCCGATGACGCAGATTTCGGGTGCGAGTTCGTCTGGCATGACCCCTGTCTAACGACGCTCCGGAGGGATTGGTAGATGTGGCGCGGCTGTCGGGCTATGACCCCCGTCACCGTCGGTATCGATGTCGCAGCCGCGGTCGCCCGCGTTGACTCGATTCGGGCCGATCCCTATAAGCCGCCCCAACCTAGGTTTTCTTGAGAAGACGCCAGATATGAAGCGCACGTATCAGCCAAGTAAGCTCGTCCGCAAGCGTCGGCACGGCTTTCGCGCCCGCATGGCCACCACCGGCGGTCGCAAGGTGATCGCCGCGCGGCGCGCCCGCGGCCGCAAGAAGCTGTCCGCCTGAGCGGCACGACGGGGCCGGCCGGCCGCATGGAACGTCTCCGGCGCCGGAGCCAGTTCCGTGCCGTCGCCCGGGGTCGCAAGCTGACGCGGCCGGGCTTCGTCATCCAGGCTCTGTCGTCGGGCGAGGACCTTCGCGGTCCGCGGTTCGGCTTCACGGTCACGAAGAAGACCGGCAATGCCGTGGTGCGGAACCGCATCCGGCGCCGGCTTCGGGAGGCGGTCCGGCTTTCGGCCGCCGGTGCAGCCGCCCCCGGGGTAGACTACGTCTTGATTGGCCGCCGGGCCGCATTGGCCCTGCCTTTCGATCGCCTCGTTGACGATCTGAAGTCGGGGCTGGGCGCTATCGGGCGGCGCGACAGGGGTGCCGGAGACAGGTCCGCGACATGATGGACAACAAGAACTTCCTTCTCGCCATCGGCCTGTCGCTCGCCATCCTGATCGGCTGGCAGTACTTCTTCGCCCTGCCGCCGCCCCAGCCGCCGGTCGCGGAGGCGCCGGTGAGCCCGGAGGGCACGGTGGCGCCGCCGGCTGCGGGCGAAGGCACGATGCCGGTCCCCGGTGCGGAACCGACCGGCCTCAGCCGGGAAGCCGCCCTCGCGCTCTCCCCGCGGGTGCCGATCGCGACGGAGCGCGTCTCCGGCTCGATCAACCTGATCGGCGCGCGTCTCGACGACCTCCGCCTCAACGACTTCCACGAGACGGTCGACCCCACGAGCCCGACGATCATCCTCCTGTCCCCGGTGGGTGGGCCCAACGGCTATTTCGCCGAGTTCGGCTGGATCGGCGATGCCGCGGGCACGGCAGTCCCGGGGCCGGAGACACAGTGGACGGCGCCCGCCGGGGCCGAACTCAGCGTCGATACGCCGGTCACGCTGACCTACGACAATGGCGACGGCCTCGTCTTCTCGCGCCGGATCGCCATCGACGAGAACTTCATGTTCACGATCACCGACACGGCGGCCAACACCGGCGCCGCGGCAGTGAACGTCACGCCCTATGGCCGGGTCACGCGGCTCGGCGAGCCGGAGGACCAGGGCTGGTTCATCCTCCATGAGGGCCTGATCGGGGTGTTCGGCGAGCAGGGCCTCGAGGAGGTCGACTACGGCGACCTCGATGATGCGCCGATGACCATGGACCCGGTCAGCCGCGGGTGGCTCGGCATCACCGACAAGTACTGGGCGGCGGCGATGGTCCCGCCGCGCGGCGCCGAGTTCACCGGCCGCTTCGTGCGCACCATGGAGCCGTCTCTCCGCTACCAGGCCGACTATCGGGGTACCGCCGCGACGATTCCCGCCGGCGGCACGATGGAGACCGAGACGCTGCTGTTCGCCGGCGCCAAGCAGGTCTCCGTCGTCGGTCTCAACTGGCTCTTCGTCACCGTCGAGGGCTATGCCCAGACCTACGACATTGCCGGCTTCGAACTGCTGATCGACTGGGGCTGGTTCTACATCATCACCCAGCCGATGTTCCTGATGATCGACTGGCTCTTCCGGGTCTTCGGCAACTTCGGCGTGGCGATCCTTCTCGTGACCGTGATCGTCAAGGCCATCTTCTTCCCGCTCGCCAACAAGTCGTACAAGTCGATGAGCGCGATGAAGAAAGTCCAGCCGCAGATGGTGGAGATCCGCGAGCAGTACAAGGACGACAAGGTCAAGCAGCAACAGGCCCTGATGGAGCTCTACAAGAAGGAGAAGATCAATCCGCTTGCCGGCTGCTGGCCGGTGGCGGTGCAGATTCCGGTCTTCTTCGCGCTCTACAAGGTCCTGTTCGTGACCATCGAGATGCGGCACGCGCCGTTCTTCGGATGGATTCAGGACCTTTCCGCGCCGGACCCGACGACCATCTTCAACCTGTTCGGCCTCATCCCGTGGACGCCGCCGCTCATCCTGATGATCGGCATCTGGCCGCTGATCATGGGCGTCACCATGTTCATCCAGATGCGGCTCAACCCGACGCCGCCGGATCCTGCGCAGAAGATGATCTTCACCTGGATGCCGGTGGTCTTCACGTTCATGCTGGCGAGCTTCCCCGCCGGACTGGTGATCTACTGGGCGTGGAACAACACGCTGTCGGTCGCGCAGCAGTACTACATCATGCGGCGCCAGGGCGTCGATGTGAACCTGCTCGGCAACATCATGGACACCTTCCGCAAGACGCCGCCGAAGCCCGAGGCACCGGTCGCGGCGAGCAAGGCCCTGCCGGCGGCCAATGACGACGACGACGCTGCCGATGCCGAAAGCGCGCCCGCGAAGAAGGCGCCGGCGAAGAAGCCCAGGAAGACGCCGCCGAAATCGGGCAAGCCCAAGAACGCCAGCGCCTGATACCGGGGCGAGGCGGTCGCGATGCCCCCCGACATGCCTCCCGAGCCGGGCGACGCCGCGGCGCTCGAAGCGGGGCGCCTCGCCTTCGCCCGTCCCTGGCGCTTCGTCATGGGGGTCTCGACGATCGGCGGACTGCCGCTGCCGGCCGGCAGCGAGGTGGCCTTTGCGGGGCGCTCGAACGTCGGAAAGT
>JAEZEN010000541.1 GCA_023433185.1 Pseudomonadota bacterium
GGCGGGACCGCCGCGAACGTCGAGCGAAGCGCCGGCGAGGCGGTCAACACCCGGGGCCGTCAGAAGCTCTATCAGGCGCGGGTCAAGATCTACCCGAAGCGGGCCGAAGGATACTTCCGCCGCCTCAAGTGGATCGTCATGGCGGTGACGCTCGCCATCTACTGGGTGACGCCGTGGCTCCGCTGGGACCGGGGGCCTTTCGCGCCGGACCAGGCGGTGCTGGTCGACCTCGCCAACCGGCGCTTCTACAAGTTCTTCATCGAGATCTGGCCTCAGGAATTCTACTATGTCGCCGGTCTCCTGATCATGGCCGGCCTCGGCCTGTTCCTGGTCACATCGGTGGCCGGCCGGGTGTGGTGCGGCTACACCTGCCCGCAGACGGTGTGGACCGACCTCTACATCTGGGTCGAGCGCCTGATCGAGGGTGATCGCAACGCCCGCATGAAGCTCGACAAGGAGCCGTGGACGGGGTCGAAGATCGCCAAGCGGAGTGCCGTCTACGCGGTCTGGCTGCTGATCGGTCTTGCCACCGGCGGCGCCTGGATCTTCTACTTTGCCGATGCGCCGACGCTGCTCATGCAGTTCGTCACCGGAGAGGCGGCGTCGATCGCCTACATCACGGTCGCCGTCCTGACCGCCACCACCTTCGTCTTCGCCGGCTTCATGCGCGAGCAGGTCTGCATCTACATGTGCCCTTGGCCGCGGATCCAGGGCGCGATGCTCGACGAGGATTCGCTGCTCGTCACCTACAACGGCTGGCGCGGCGAGCCGCGCTCGCGCCACCAGAAGAAGGCGCTTGCCGAGGGCCTCGACGTCGGCGACTGCGTCGACTGCAATGCCTGCGTCGCGGTGTGCCCGATGGGCATCGACATCCGCGACGGCAACCAGCTCGAGTGCATCACCTGCGCGCTCTGCATCGACGCCTGCGACGGCGTCATGGGCAAGCTCGGCAAGCCGCTCAACCTCATCTCCTACACGACGCTCCGCGACTACAACGCCCACGAGGCCGAGGCACGGACGGTCGGCCGCGCCGTTGCCACCGCGCACCAGAAGCAGGTCGGCCTCTCGCACGTCATCCGGCCGCGGACCCTCCTCTATGCGGGCCTGTGGTGCCTGGTCGGCGTCCTCATGCTCGTCGGCGTGCTGACCCGCGACCGGCTCGACATCAACGTCATCCCCGACCGCAACCCGCTCTACGTGACGCTCTCCGACGGCTCGACCCGCAACGGCTACACCCTCAAGGTGCTCAACATGGTCAACGAGCCGCGCAGCTTCGAGGTGTCGATCGAAGGCCTGCCCGGGGCCGGCATGTGGATCGCCGCCGAGGACAGCCACCAGCCGGCGAAGGCCATCGGCGTCGACGTCGACGCCGACCGCTTGCGCGAGATCAAGGTCTTCGTCTCGCAGCCGGGCAATCTCGCCAGGCCCGGCCTCACCAACTTCTCCTTCGCCGTCCGCGATCTCGACGGCTCGGAGGCGAGCAGCGCCGCCGCCGACTTCTATGCGCCGGAGTAGGCTGATGACGTCCTTCCGCAATCCCCTCCGCTTCAACGACGATAATCCCTTCACCGGCCGTCACATGCTGGCGCTGATCCTCGCCTTCTTCGGCACGGTCGTCTCCGTCAACCTCGTGATGGCGTTCTTCGCGACCGGGACCTTTCCCGGGCTCGTCGTGAAGAACAGCTATGTCGCCAGCCAGAACTACAACCGGGCCCTGGCCGAGACGCGGGCACAGGCGGCGACAGGATGGCGCATGGCGATCGGCGCCGAGGCCGGTATCGTCGCCGTCACGCTGGAGGACCGTGACGGCACGCCGCTCGGCCGCCTCGCGGTGACCGCCGCGGTGGGGCGTCCGTCGACGACGCAGCAGGACCGCATCGTCGATCTCGTCGAGACGCCGGCAGGCTATCGCGCCACCGAGGCGCTCGCGCCGGGCCAGTGGGAGGTGGCGGTCGAGGTGCGCGAGGACGACGTGCTCGTCTTCGCCGGGCGCGAGCGCATCCATGTCGCCGGCGGGCCCGGGTGATGGACGCACGCGACCCGATCCCGGTGAGCGGCGGCTGCTGCACGCCCGCCGCCTTCGTCCGCACCACCGGCGGCGTCGACCCGGCCTTCGTGCGCCGCAAGGAGGACGGTACGGGCCATGTCGACTTCCTCGTGCCGGAGATGCACTGCGCGGCCTGCATCGGCAAGATCGAGGACGGGCTTTCGGCCCTTCCCGGCGTGACCCGCGCCCGCGCCAACCTCACCAGCCACCGCGTCGGCATCGATTTCGATGCCGACGCCGGCGACCCCGACGCCATGCTCGCGGCGATCGAGGCGGCGGGCTACGCGGCCCGGCCGTTCGATGCGCTCGCCTTCGATGCCGCGAACAGCGACCCGGTCGGCGGCGACCTCGTCCGCTGCATGGCGGTCGCCGGCTTCGCCGCCGGCAACATCATGCTGCTCTCGGTGTCGGTCTGGTCGGGAGCGAGCGATGCGACGCGCGAGCTGTTCCACTGGCTCTCGGCGCTGATCGCCCTGCCGGCCATCGCCTATGCGGGCCGGCCCTTCTTCCGCTCGGCGCTCCGCAGCATATCCGGCGGCGCGCTCAACATGGACGTGCCGATCACCATCGGCGTGCTGCTGGCGGCGGCGATGAGCCTCTACGAGACCGCGACCGGCGGCCCGCACGCCTATTTCGATGCTGCCGTCTCGCTCCTCTTCTTCCTCCTCGTCGGCCGCTTCCTCGACTACCGGATGCGCGACGTCGCCCGCTCGGCCGCGGCGCGGCTCACCTCGCTCTCGGCGCGGAGCGCCATGCGCATCGCGCCCGATGGTTCGGCCGTGCTGGTGCCGATCGCCGATATCGCGCCCGGCGACACCGTGCGGGTCGCCGCCGGCGAGCGCGTCCCGGTCGACGGCATGGTCGTGGCCGGGACCAGCGACATCGACAAGTCGATGCTCACCGGCGAGGCCGAGCCCGAGCCGCTCCGCGAGGGCGGCCGTGCCTTTGCCGGCACCCTCAACCTCACCGGCCCGCTGACCGTCCGTGTGACGGCCCGGTCGCGCGATACGCTCCTCGCCGAGATCGTGCGCCTGATGGAAGCGGCGGAGGAGACCTCCGGCCGCTATGTCCGCCTCGCCGACCGCATCTCGCGGCACTACGCGCCCTTCGTCCATATCCTCGCCGTCGCCACCGTCGTCGGCTGGCTGCTTGTCGGGGCCGGCTGGCACATGGCGCTGACCACGGCGGTCGCCGTGCTAATCATCACCTGCCCCTGCGCCCTCGGCCTCGCCGTGCCGGCGGTGCAGGTGGTGGCGAGCGGCTTCCTCCTCGGCCGCGGCATCATGGTCAAGGACGGCAGCGCCCTCGAGCGAATGGCGGAGATCGACACCGTCGTCTTCGACAAGACCGGCACGCTCACCGAAGGCGAGCCGCGGCTGTCCCGCTCGCCGGCCGCCACCCCGGCGGAATGGGCGATCGCCGCAGCACTGGGCGGCCAGAGCCGCCATCCGCTTGGCCGGGCGCTGGCGGCGGCCGCCGGACCCGGCAGCCGCCTCGCACCGGCGCTCGACGACATCGTCGAGCGTCCCGGCGACGGCATGGAGGGCCGCCTGGGCGACCGCATCGTCCGCCTCGGCCGTCGCGGTTTCGTGGGCGGCGCCGAGGGTGCGACAGCGCCGGGCGAGAGCGAGATCTGGCTCCGGGTCGGCGACGCGCCGGCGCTCCGCTTCGGGTTCGAGGATGCGCTAAGGCGTGATGCCGCGCAGACGGTTGCGGCCCTGAACGCGAAGGGCCTGCGCGTCCTCCTTCTCTCGGGAGACCGGGCGGAGGCGGTGCGGGCCGCCGCCCATGCCACCGGGATCGCCGAATGGCGGGCCGGGTGCCGACCCTCCGACAAGGCGGCGGCGCTCGCCGGTCTGGCCGCCGAGGGCCGCCGCGTCCTCATGGTCGGCGACGGCATCAACGACGCGCCGGCGCTCGCCTCCGCCTTCGTTTCGATGTCGCCGGCCAGCGCCGCCGACATCAGCCAGGCGGCGGCCGACATCGTCTTCACCGGGCGCAGCCTCGCACCGGTGGCGACGACGTTCGGGGTGGCGCGCGTCGCCCGCCGGGTCATCCGGCAGAACTTCGTGCTGGCGATCGGCTACAACCTGATCGCCGTGCCGGTCGCCATCCTCGGCTTCGCGACGCCGATGATCGCGGCGATCGCCATGTCGACCTCCTCGGTCCTGGTCATCGGCAACGCGCTCAAGCTGCCCTTCCTGGTGCGGCTCGCCGAGCGGCACCGCGCGCCGCCGGCCGCCGCCGTCCTCGATCCCGTGGAGCGCGTGGCATGAACGGCCTGATGATCCTGATCCCGATCGCCCTCCTTCTCGGCGGCGTCGGGCTGGCGGCGTTCCTCTGGTCGCTCCGCGCCGGCCAGTTCGACGATCTCGACGGCGCCGCCGTCCGCATCCTCCGCGACGACGACGCCACGCATCCGCCGCCGCCCTGAGGCAACGCCCTCGGCGCCCCTCACCAGGGCAGTTCGTGGCCTTCGGCGTGCTGGAACCGGCCGGTATTGTCGAGGCTCAGTTCGTCGATGCGGGCGACCATCCGCGCCGCCGCGTCCGGCGCCTCGACCGCAGCCGGATTGCCCTTGCCGCCCATGTCGGTCTTGACCATGCCCGGATGGAGGAGGAGCACCGGGATGCCGCGCGGCTTGAGATCGAGGGCGAGGTTGACGCCGCCCATGTTCACCGCCGCCTTCGACATGCGGTAGCCGTAGGTGTTGCCCGAGCCGTTGTCGCCGATCGAGCCCGAGCGGCTGGTGACGATCACCACCTTGCTGCCCTTGTGGAGGTGCGGCAGCAGCGCCCGCGTCACGCGCAGCGGACCGAGCGTGTTGACCTCGAACTGCTTGCGGATGCGCTCGAAGCTGAGGTCCTCGAGCGTCTCGTTGGAGTGGATGGCGGCGTTGTTGATGAGGATGTCGATCTGCGTGTCGCCGAGGCTGGTGGCGAGCCGGTCGACCGCCGCGTCGTCGGCGACCTCGACCCCCTCGTAGACCGTGACGCCGAGATCGGTGAGCGCCTGCGAGCCGACGCGGCAGGCGGCAAGCACGGTGTCGCCGCGCCCTGCATAGATTCGGGCGAGCGCGAGGCCGATGCCGCGGTTCGCGCCGGTGATCAGGACGGTGGCCATTGTCTCGTCTCCTCTTTCGCTCCCGGGCGCCATGGCCCCCACATCTCAGTTGCGCTCGTCGGGCACCGGCGGCAGCGGGGCGAACTCGATGCCTTCCTCGGCGAGCGCCTCCGCCTCCTCGCGGCTCGCCTCGCCATAGATGCCGCGCGGCTCGACCTCCTGGTAGTGGATCTTCCGCGCCTCCTCGGCGAACCGGTCGCCGACATAGTCGGCGCTCGCGGTGATCTTTTCGCGGAGCTCGCGCAGCGCCGCGATCATCGCCTTGCGGCGCGGGTCGGCGGCGAGCTGCATCGTCCCGCCCGGCGCCGAGTCCCCGGGTCCGCCGGCCGCGCCGCCCGGGTCTCCGACCGGTACCGGCGGTGGCGCTGTGCCCCTGTCCTTGCCGGCGCGGCCGATCGCGGGCGCCATCAGCGCCTTCTCGACCCTGACGCTGCCGCAGACGGCGCAGGTCACGCCCTTCGCGCCGGCGAGCCGGTCGTAGTCGTCGCCCGAGCGGAACCAGGCCTCGAATTCGTGGTCGCGGTGGCAGCGGAGCCGGAAGCGGATCATCGGCGCCTCACGCCACGACCTGCGCCGCCGGCGGCGTGAAGTCGCGCCGGTTGGCGAGTGCCGGGATGCGGGCCCGCGCGTCGGCGCTCTCGGCCGGATCGATCCCGGCGACGATGACGCCCGGCTCCGTACCGGCCTCGGCGAGGATGCGGCCCCAGGGATCGACGATCATCGAATGGCCATAGGTGTCGCGGCCGTCCTCATGGTGGCCGCCCTGCGCTGCGGAGACGACGAAGGCGCCGGTCTCGATGGCCCGCGCCCGCAGCAGCACATGCCAGTGCGCCTCGCCGGTGGTCTTCGTGAACGCCGCGGGAATGGCGATGACGGACGCGCCGGCGGACGCCAGCGCCTGGAAGAGCTGCGGGAAGCGCACGTCGTAGCATACCGAGAGTCCGAGCCGGGCGAACGGCAGGTCGGCGACCACTGCCTCGGCACCGGGCCGGTAGAGGGCGGATTCCCGGTAGCTCTCGCCGCCGGGCAGGTTCACGTCGAACATGTGGATCTTGTCGTAGCGGGCGAGGATGGTGCCGTCGGGGGCGATCAGGTAGGCGCGGTTGGCCACCGATTCCGGGCCGAGCGAGACGGCCATCGAGCCGATGTGGAGGAAGATGCCGAGGTCCCGCGCCAATGCCGTGAACCGGGCGAGTTCGGGATTGCCCACTTCCGGCGCGACGGCGGCGAGCAGCGTCGCCCGGTCGCGGCAGAGGATGTTGGTCATCTCCGGCGTTAGCACGTAGTCGGCGCCGGCCGCCGCGGCCTCGCGGATCAGGCGCTCGGCGTCGTCGAGATTGGCCGGAACAGAAGCGCCGCTCCGCATCTGGACGGCGGCGGCCTTGAAGACGGGCATTTCGGGGTATCTCTCGGATCTGGCTGCCTCGGGACAATATCGTTCAGTCGCCGCCGCGGACAACCCGGGCGAAGACGAGAACGTCGACGGCGCCGGCGCCGCCCCGGATCAGCGCCCGCGTCGCGGCCTTGACCGTGGCGCCGGTGGTATAGACGTCGTCGACGAGCAGGACGCGCCGGCCCGCAATCATCGGTCGGTCATCGGGGTCGACCCGGAAGGCGCCGCGGACGTTCTTGTCGCGCTCGCTGGCGGTCAGCCCGACCTGTTGCGCGGTGGCCCGTACCCGGCGGAGCACCGACGGGGTGAAGCGGCCGCCCGTCGCGCGGGCGACGGCCTGGGCAAGCGCGGCCGACTGGTTGAAGCGGCGCGACCACAGGCGGAAGCGGTGGAGCGGCACAGGCACGATGACGTCGGCCTCCGCCACCACGTCGGCGCCGGCCCGCGCCATCCATTGCCCCATCCATCGTGCCAGCTCGCCCCGGTCGCGGTATTTGAGGCCGTGGACGAGGCGGCGCGCCACATCGTCGAAATGCGCGACGGCGCGGCAGCGCTCGAAGGGCGGCGGATCGGCGATCGCCTCGGCCGACAGGGTGCCGGACCCGAGATCGTAGGCGAAGGGGATGCCGAGGCGCTGGCACCAGGGCCGCTCGAGCAGCCGCAGCCCGCCCCAGCAGGCCGGGCAGAGCCCGCCCATCTCGGCGACGGGGCGGTCGCAGGCGAGGCATTGCGGCGGCAGGATGAGGTCGACGAGGCCGCCGCCGGCCAAGCGGGCGCCCTGGCCGATCCGCTGGAGAAGGGGGGCGCGAAACGGCGCCGCTTCGGTCTCGTCGCTCATCGGCTGCAACCCTAGTCCCGCAACGGCCGCGACGCCATCGCCCGCGGACTTTGACGGCGGCGGCGCCGCCACCCCATATAGCCGGCGATGAACCCGCCGCCGCTCGTCTTCGACCGCCGCCTGCTCGCCGCACGCCGTGCCCGCGCCGCGCGCAATCCGTCCGATTTCCTCCTCCGCCATGTCGCCGGCGATATCGTCGACCGGCTCGGGGCGGTGCAGCGCCGGTTCGGCGTGGCTGCCGACATCGGCACACCCCTGCCGGCTCTGTCGCAGGCGCTCGTGGCGAGCGGCCGCGCCGGACGCGCGATCTGGCTCGCACCGGCGGGCAGCCGGGCCCCGTCCGGGGTGGATACCGTGGTCGGCGACGAGGAGCTGCTGCCGTTCGCCCCGGCGAGCCTCGACCTCGCGGTCTCGGCGCTCGCCTTCCAGTTCGTCAACGACCTGCCCGGGGTGCTGGCGCAGCTCCGCCGGGCGCTCCGTCCCGACGGCCTCCTGCTCGCAGCCTTCGTCGGCGGGGAAAGCCTTCGCGAGCTGGCCGAGGCCTTCGCGCTGGCCGAATCGGAGGTGACCGGCGGCGCGTCGCCGCGCGTCGCTCCCTTCGTCGAGGTTCGGGCCGCCGGCGCGCTCCTCCAGCGGGCCGGCTTCGCCCTGCCGGTGGTCGACCAGGACCGGGTGACGGTGCGCTACGCCGACCCGCTGGCCCTGATGCGCGACCTCCGGGCGATGGGAGCCACCAACGTGCTGGTCGAACGATCGCGGCGGCCGCTGCGCCGCGCCGTTCTGGCCCGCGCCGCGCTCGACTACGCCGAGCGTTTCGCCGATCCCGACGGCCGCATCCGCGTCACCTTCGACATCGTCTCGCTCTCGGCCTGGGTGCCGCATGCGAGCCAGCAGAAGCCGCTCCGTCCCGGCTCGGCGACGGTGCGGCTC
>JAEZEN010000543.1 GCA_023433185.1 Pseudomonadota bacterium
TGGTGGGCGGTACTGGGATTGAACCAGTGACCCCTACGATGTCAACGTAGTGCTCTCCCGCTGAGCTAACCGCCCACGAAGGCGGGGCGCGCGAACGCGTCCCCGCGGGAACAGGCGCCATATAGCAGCGCCATGGCAGGCTGTTCAAGCCTTGCACGCAAATCAGGCGGCGAGCAGCTTGTCGACCTCGTCGACCAGGTCCTTGAGGTGGAAGGGCTTGGAAAGCACCTTGGCCTGCGGCGGGGCGTTCGAGGTGGGATTGAGGGCGACCGCGGCGAAGCCGGTGATGAACATCACCTTGAGATCGGGGTCGAGCTCGGTCGCCCGGCGCGCCAGTTCGATCCCGTCCATTTCCGGCATCACGATGTCGGTGAGAAGGAGGGTGAAGGGTTCCTCCCGGATGCGTTCGTAGGCCGAAAGCCCGTTGTCGAAGGCGACGACCTGATGGCCCGCATTCTCCAGCGCCTTGCACAGGAAGCGGCGCATGTCGGTGTCGTCCTCGGCGAGGATGATTCGCGTCATGAAGTTCGTCCCCAGGTCCCTTTTCATCGTCCCGCCGGCGGCCCCTGCCATGCGATCCGACCGGCCCCGACTAAGCCGCGATCATCGTAAAGATCGCATGAACTCCACCGCCGGCCGGCGATTCGGTCGTTCGCCGCGCTTGTCCTATATTGCCACGTTCCCGCCCCGTCAGAGGCCCGACGACACCACATGCAGACCCCGAGCGCCCCGCCCAGCGGTGCCGATTTCGAGATCCTCGCACCCGAGCGGCAGCGGCTGCCGATGGTGTTCAACTCCCCCCACAGCGGGCGCGTCTATCCCGCGGCGTTCCTTGCAGCCTCCCGCCTCGGCCAGCAGGCGATCCGGCGGTCGGAGGATTCCTTCGTCGACGAGCTGTTCGCGCCGGTGGTGGCGCGCGGCGCGCCGCTCCTCAAGGCCAACTTCCCGCGCGCCTGGCTCGACGTGAACCGCGAGCCCTACGAACTCGATCCGGCCATGTTCGCCGGGCGCCTGCCGACCTACGCCAACATCCGTTCCGTGCGCGTCGCCGGCGGTCTGGGCACCATCGCCCGCATCGTTTCCGAAACCGAGGAGATCTACGCCCGGCCGCTCGCGGTCGAGGAGGCGCTGTCCCGCATCGAGCACGTCTACAAGCCCTATCACGCCGCGCTCGGCCAGCTCCTGTCGCGGACCCGTGCCGGCTTCGGCCTCGCGGTGCTGATCGACTGCCATTCGATGCCCTCGACCGTCCGCGGCCTCGCGGTCCGCCCGCGCCCCGACGTGGTGATCGGCGACCGCTACGGCGCGAGCTGCGCCGGCGGCCTGGCCGACCTGGTCACCGACATCTTCACCAGCTTCGGCTATTCGGTGTGCCGCAACAAGCCCTATGCGGGAGGATACATCACCGAGCACTATGGCAGGCCGGCCCACGGCTTCCATGCGCTCCAGATCGAGATCAACCGGGCGCTCTATCTCGACGAACAGACACTCGAGCGGAGCGAGGGGTTCGTCCGGGTGCGGGAGGATCTGGCGGCGGTGGTCGATGCCCTGGCCGACGCCTTCGACGGCGGCTTTCTCGGCGAGCGCGACGCGGCCGAGTAAGGGGGACCCCCAAAAAGAAAAGGGGCCGCTCGTTTCCGAGGCGGCCCAAGTCTAGGGAGGAAACGCCCAAGGAGGGCAGTGCGATATCGCTACCGCACCGCAACAAAATGGGCCGGCCGGACGGACAAATCAAGGGTGTTGATCTATTTTTTTGCGGTGCAGAATGTCGCAGCCGTGAACGGGGTGCGAGGGACGCCGCAGGAATGGGAGAAACATCCATTCTATCATTATCTTAGGTAGCATGTTGCGAGTCTGCAACAGCTCGGGTTAGATCGTTTCAAATTTCCCCTGGAGACCGCCCCTCATGGCCTCTGACGACGCCGAAACCCTCGCTGCTTTTCTTGATGAACTCGCCGACGCAGCTGCGAAAGCGATCATGCCTCTTTTCCGGGCAAGCACCGAGGTGACCAACAAGGCCGCGGCCCATTTCGACCCGGTGACGGCCGCCGACCGCGATGCCGAAGCGGCGATGCGCGGCCTGATCGCCAGGCGCTATCCGGCCCATGGCATCGTCGGCGAGGAGTACGGGCCGGAGCGCGCCGATGCCCGCCACGTCTGGGTGCTGGATCCGATCGACGGCACCCGCTCCTTCATCACCGGCCTGCCGGTCTGGGGCACGCTGATCGGCCTCCTCGAGGACGGCCGTCCCCGGCTCGGCATGATGGCCCAGCCCTTTACCGGGGAGCGCTTTGCCGGCGACGGGCGCCGCGCCTGGTACACCGGGCCGGGCGGTCCGCGGCCGCTGTCGACCCGTGCCGCGGGAACCCTCGACGAGGCGGTGATGCTGACCACCAGTCCCTATCTCTTCTCGACCGAGGACGGCGAGGCATACCGCCGGGTCGAGCGCGCCGTCCGCATGGCCCGCTACGGCGTCGACTGCTACGCCTATTGCATGGTCGCGGCCGGCCATGCCGACATCGTGGTCGAGGCCGGGCTCCAGAGCTACGACATCGTCGGGCTGATCCCGGTCGTCGAGGGGGCCGGCGGCCGGGTCACGGCGTGGGACGGCGGCTCGGCCGCGGCGGGGGGGCGGGGGTGTGCGGCC
>JAEZEN010000549.1 GCA_023433185.1 Pseudomonadota bacterium
GACGACGACCGCGAGGACGAGGCCGACCTCATCCTCGCCGCGGTCCATGCCACGCCCGAGAAGATCGCCTTCGTCATCCGCCACACGAGCGGGATCGTCTGCGCGCCGGTGACGCGCGATACCGCCCGCCGGCTCCGGCTCGACCCGATGGTCGCCGACAACGATTCGCCCCACACCACGGCCTTCACCGTATCGGTGGACTTCCGCCACGGCACCACCACCGGCATCTCGGCCGAGGAGCGTGCGGCGACGATCCGGGGCATCGCCAATCCCAATGCCGGCGCGGCCGACTTCGTCCGCCCCGGACACATCTTTCCGCTCATCGCCCGCGAGGGCGGCGTGCTGATGCGCTCGGGCCATACCGAGGCCTCGATCGACCTCTGCCGGATGGCGGGCCTGCCCGAGGTCGGAGTGCTGGCGGAACTGGTCAACGACGACGGCACCGTCATGCGGGGGCCGCAGGTCCGCGCCTTCGCCGAGCAGCACGAGCTGAAGATCGTGTCGGTCGCCGAGATGATTGCCGCCCGCCAGCGGGCCGAAAAGCTCGTCGAGCGCGTCGGCGAGCAGCGGATCGAGACCGCCGCCGGCCCGGCCCATGCCATCGCCTACCGCACGCAGTGGGACACCAACGAGCACCTCGCCGTGATCTTCGGCGAGATCGGCGATGGCCGTGGCGTCCCCGTCCGCCTCCACCGCGAATCGGTGGTCGCCGATGTGTTTGCGGAGCGCAGCCGCCTCGACGCCGCCATCGCGCGCTTCGGCAAGGCCGGGCGCGGCGTGATCGTCTACCTCCGCGAGGGCTCGGTCGGGGTCGCCGCCGACGGGATCGGACGCCCGCGCGACACGCTGGGCGTCGAAAACCACGCGACGGCCGGCAGCCGCGAGCAGGAATGGCGGGAGATCGGCCTCGGGGCGCAGATCCTCCGCGACCTCGGCGTCACCTCGATCCGCCTGCTCGCCTCGCGCGAGCGCCACTATGTCGGGCTGGACGGCTTCGGCATCGCCATCGAGCAGACCGACATCGTCGACCCCTGAGGGCTGGCGAAGAACGCGCGATCCTCGTCGGACATGAACGTGTCGAGGAGCGCGGCCCCCAGCGGGTCGGCCCTGATGCGGGCGACGCGGGCGTCGGCATCGAGCGTGGCGTTCTCCTTCAGGTCGCGCAGCAGAACCCGGAACGGCTCAACCTGCGCTGCCTCGCAGTCGATCCCGGTCAGTTCCCGGAGATAGATGAGGGTCACCTCCTGGGGATCGGGCTCGCGCATCTTTCCTATCCAGAACGGGTGGTTGAGCATGTAGAGCGCGAAGTTCACGTCGAACGCGAAATAGCAGAACCGGGCCAGGAACGAGTCGTTGGGACTGGCCAGGTGCGCGGTATGGAAGTCCTTGCGGATGAACTTGCCGTCGACCTCCGCCGCCCCCCACAGGGTCAGGTAGACGCCGAGGCGGTGGAGCTTGATCTGCGTCCGTGCCAGCCGGGCGACGCTCCTGCGACGCTGGCCGGGTCGCCTGATCAGCGTGCTCCATCCGAATTCGGCCCGGTAGGGCACGTTGAGCAGGCAGAACCAGCTCCTCATCCCCTCGAAGGCGATGCTCCCGTAGCCCAGCGGCGGATAGGTCCGCATCCCGCGCTCGAGGACATGCTGGGACACCCGGACTTCGTGAAGGGCCTGCTGGTAGCTCATCCCACCCGAGTGGGGGCGCTCGTGGGCCTTGGCGATGTCGGGGGCATAGTTGCCCTCGAAGTCGTAGCGCGGCAGCATGTAGGCATGGTCGTGCGGGGTGCCGAAGCGAACCGGACCCTTCTTGTATCCGGCGCCCTTGATCTTGATGCCGTCATGCGGCTGAAGCGAGTCGCACGGGATGATGACCCCGCGGGTCTCGTGCCAGATCGATGGCCCATCGTTGCGGTGGGCGAGCTGGTCGGCGATCGTCCGCACGTCCCGCTCCGAAAGGCTCGGATCCGCGCGGAGGAGAATGACGTAGGGATCGCAATCGAACCGGTAGTCCCGCCAGGGGGCGGGCGTCGGTGCACCGTCCTTCACCCTCGATCCTCCCAGGTTCATCCCTTCGGGCGTTGTATCCGCGCCCGCGCCTTCCGGCGAAACTCCGAACGCTCGAAGACCAGCACGATGACCAGCGCCATCGCGAACGGGATCAGCAGGTAGAACACGCGGAAGACGATCAGGGCGGCGAGCACCGCCGCCGGGTCCATGTCGTCGAGCCCGGTCAGGAACACGTATTAGATCACGCCGAGCCCGCCCGGCGCGTGGCTGACGATCGCCAGGGAGAACGAGGCGACGAAGACGCCGAGGACGGTGACGAAGCCCGGATTACCCTCCGCCGGCAGGCAGAAGTAGATGATCGCGGCCGCCGCGATCAGTTCCATCGGGCCGACGATCATCTGCCGGATCACCACCTCGGGCGACGGGTACTGGAGACGGAAGCGGCCGATCTTCGCCGGCCTGAAGCGGAACAGCGAGCCGATCAGGTAGAAGGCGATCGCGGCGAGGAGAAACGCACCGACCGTGTAGGACACCCAGTCCGGCACGTCGAAGAAGCGTTGCAGGATCTCCGGGTGGAGCAACAGGGAAAGGCCGCCGATCAGCGCCGCGCCGATCAGGAACGTGAAGGTGGTGATCGCCACCATGACGCCGATCTCGCCCGGCGTGAGGCCCTGCGTACCGTAGGCGCGGAAGCGCACGATCGCGCCCGAGATCAGCGACGCGCCGACGTTGTGCGACAGCGAATAGGTCGTGAACGAGGTGATCATCACGAACGGCCAGCTGATCTTCCGGCGGAGATGGATGAGTGCGATGCGGTCGTATTCGGAAAGCGCCAGGTACGCGACCAGCGTCGAAAGGACCGCAAGAAGCCAGCCCGTCGCCGGGATCGCCGCGAAGCTGTCGGCGAGCTCCGCCCAGGTGAGCCCGCGCAGCTCCTTGTAGAGCATCCAGCCGCAGAAGATCACGACTGCGATGCCGATGACCGGCCAGAAATAATGCTTGTACCTGTCGACGCGCTGAAGAAGGCCGCTGCTGCGCAATCCCATCCGGTGGCAAATTCCCTAACGTCAACCGGCCGTCATGTTGGCATAGTCGGCAGTCCGCCGCGCAATGAATTTGGCGGGCTGCGACGATCCTTCCCGTCGGGCCGGACGAAGGTGGCGACGACCTCGATTTCCGCGGAGAACACGAACTGGTCGACCGGCAGCACGCGTTCCAGCCGGTAGCCGCCGTCGACGAGGAGGCGGGCGTCGCGGGCAAGGGTCGCCGGGTTGCAGGAGACCGCTGCCACGCGCGACACACGAGACTGGGCCAGCGCCTCGGTCTGCGCCCGGGCGCCGGCCGCGGGCGGATCGAAGACCACCGCGGCGAAGGCGTCGAGTTCGCGGGGCGACACGGGGTTCCGGAACAG
>JAEZEN010000589.1 GCA_023433185.1 Pseudomonadota bacterium
GGCCGCAAGGGCCCTGCAAATGGGGGGGGGGGGGGGGGGTTTGCCGCGGGCCACGGAGGTCAAGACCGCTTTCCGGATCAGTTGAAGCTGGTCTTGAAGCGCAGGTGGCCACCGAACTCGGAATCGCCGTCCTGCGGATCGCTGTAGAGCAGTTCCGCACCGATCTCGGACTTCGAGGTCGGGAAGAAGTAGATGCCGCCGGCCGCGACCAGCTCACCGTCGCTCGACGACGGGCCGTCCTGGTAGGAGACGGTGCCGGCGAGCTTGATCTGGCTGCTCAGGGCAACCGCCGCCGACAGGTAGCCGCTCCACCACTGGCCGTCGTCGCAGCCCTGCCACGCGCCGGCCTGGAACACGTCCGAGCAGTTCGAACCGCCGGTGAGGCTCTTGGCGTTGTCGGAGTAGGCGACCGTGCCCTTGATGTTGACGGCACCGAGCTTGGCGGTGGCGGCGAGGTTGGCGCCCCAGCCGGTGCCGCTGGTCCGGTCGGTCACCGCGACGGCGCCGCGGAGATCGAGGCCGCCGAGGCCGCCGGTGACCGCCAGCACGATGTCGGGATAGTCGCCGGTGGCATTGGTGGCGCCCGAATAGCGATCGCGCGGGTCTTCGAGGCCGAGCATGATGCCCCAGGTACCCATCATGTAGGACAGGCGGAACTGGTCGACCTTCTTGTCGGACCGGACGGCGCCGTCATAGGTGTAGCCGTCGCCCGGGTCGAAGGTCGATTCGGTCCAGCCGAACATCATTGGGCCGATCGCGCCATAGGCGCCATCGAGATAGACCGTCCGGGGGGTGCCCTCGAGGTCGTTGTTGTCGGACTCGACCGCGAACTTGACGCTGGTGGCGATGACGCCCAGGTCGCTCATCGAGCGGCTGTTCCAGTCGACGCCCACCTTGGTCTTCATTTCCCACGACTGCGAGTAGCTGTCCTGGGCATAGAGGTAGCCGGCGACGGCGCCCGAGCTCTGCGTGAGCGGGTTGCTCGGGTCGGCGGTGGCGGTGGTGGCGCCGGTCAGGTAGTTGGCGACGTTGAAGTAGTTGCCGACCTTGTCGGTGTCGTACACCCACACGTCCAACCGGACATAGCCGCCGACCTTGACGCAGGTGTCGGTGCCCGGGATGTACCAGTAACCGGAACCGAAGGCGTCGCAGACCTTGACGTAGTCGATCGGCTCGACCGCGATGGCGAGGTCGGCGGCCTGGGCCGAAGCCGAAGCCGTGACCACGGCCGCGGCGCCGAGGAGAAGGGAACGCAGTTTCATGTCTGACCTCCAGGAATGGACGATAGAAGGCAGGCGAGGTGAATCCTCGGCTCGGCTCAGAACCCAACGGATGATGTTGACGACCCCAGCGAAGCTCCCGCCCCAGAGGGCGCCGGACGACTTTGCCCCTGGCAGCGTCCGGAACCCGTGCGCCGCCGGCGAGAACCCTCGGCTCACGGTCGGGACGCTAGGCATGGCCCGTGAAAGTCCCATGACAGCGGGAATGCACTGCCGGCTAAGCGCTAAGCTGCAGCACCGCAATGCAGCACGACCGGCCGAGGGTGGGAAAAAGCGGGAATCGCGGGCTGACGGCCGTCAGAAATCAGGCGATCGGGGCCGGCCACCAAGGCATTTCCGGAGGGATGTGGCTTCGCCGCAACGCCCGGCGTTCAGCCGGGCGGCTTCACTCCGTCATCGTCGGCCTTGAGCCATTCCTGGATCAGTTCCCAGGCGACCGCGAGGATCACCGGGCCGAGGAAGACGCCGATCAGCCCCCAGGCGAACAGGCCGCCGAGAACGCCGATGAAGATGAGAAGCCCCGGCAGGTGGCTCTCCCGGCCGGCGAGGATGGGGCGCGAGAAGTTCTCCATGCCGTAGACCGCGAGCGCCCCCCAGGCGATGATGAAGATCGCCCAGCCCATCTGGTTCTCCGCGAAGAGCCAGATCGCCACCGGAATCCAGACCAGCGGCGCGCCGATCTGGACGAGGGCGGCGAAGAATGTGAGGCCGCCCAGCAGCGCCCAGGCGGGCACGCCGGCGAGCCAGTAGCCGAACGCCGCGACCAGCGACTCGGCAACGGCGCTGCCCACCACGCCGCGGACGGTGCTGCGCGTCGTCAGCACGGCGCGATCGAGGAGATGGGTGGCGAAGCCGCCGCCGATGCGATCGAAGAACGACACCGCGAAGCCGGTGAGCCGGGGCCGGTTGGCGAGGAAGACCCCGGCGAGGATGATCGCGAAGCCGATCTCGAACAGGAACAGCCCGACGTTCTCCACCTCCTGCAGGCCCCAGACCAGCCAGCTCTCGATGTCGGCCTTGAAGTGGGCGATGTAGGCGTTGACGTGCTGCGAGATGGCTTCCCAGTTGGCGCTCAGCAGGTCGCCGACCAGGGGGATGCTCCGGATCGCCGCCGGCGCCCGCGAGAAGCTGCTCCCCGAGACCTGATCGACCCAGGCCATGATGCCGGGCGTGTAGTGGATGACCGCCCTTGTCAGCGCGAAGGCGGGGAGGATCAGGACCAGGAACAGGACCAGGCTGATGATCGTGCCCGACAGGCGCGGCCGCCCCGGCATATGCCGGACCAGATGGCTGTGGAGCGGCGCCGCGGTGATGGCGAGGACGACGGCCCAGAGGATCGCCGGAAAGAACGGCTTGAGGGTCAGCGCCGTGGCGACGACGAGAATGCCGAGGACGATGGCGGCGAGCGCGCCGTTGATCGGGAACGGAACCCGCCTTCCCCGTATCGTCCTCAGCGCCATGCCTGCCCCTCCCGGCGTCCGCGCCGCCGCCCGCACCTCAGCAATAGCGAAAACCGGCGCCTTCCGATATCTCTACCGGATATCTACTGGCCGGCGATGCGCAGCCGCGAGACGACGGCCATCCGGTCGGTGTCGAAGACGATGACGGTCGCACCGCCGCCGTCCTCGAAAGTGAGCGCCAGGCGGTTGCCGTCGAGGGCGGTGGAGACGAGCCGGGCGTCGGTCGCAAGGCCGAGCGCGGCCTGCGTGACGGTCGGAATGGCGGCGCCCTCCACCACGGGCACCGGCGTCGCGGCGCCGCCATAGGTGAAGATGCGGTAGAGGATCGCCATGAAGACGGCAAAGATGCCGAGCCCGAGCGTGAGCCCGGAGATCATCATCAGCCTGCGGATGCGCTGCTGGACCTGGAGGACGGCGGGGTCGAGCGGCTTCTCGTCCGGCTTGTCGTAGGGATCATCCATGGAGGAAGGCAGCGTTTCTCGCATCGAGGTTACGGTCGGCGACGGCGATTCCGGTCAGCGCCTCGACGCCTGGCTTGCCGGCGCGGTCCCCGACCTGTCCCGGAGCCGCGCCAAAGCGCTGATCGCCGGCGGTTCGGTCGCGATCGGAGGCGCGACGATAGAGGAGCCCAAAAGGCCGGTCAAACCGGGCGACAGGGTGACGCTCGACCTGCCGCCGCCGGTTCCCGCCGAACCGGCCGGCGAGGCGATCCCGCTCACGGTGGTCCACGAGGACGATGCCCTGATCGTCATCGACAAGCCGCCGGGGCTGGTCGTCCACCCCGCCGCCGGCAACCACACGGGCACGCTCGTCAACGCCCTCATCGCCCATTGCGGGGCGAGCCTCTCCGGCATCGGCGGCGTGATGCGGCCGGGCATCGTCCACCGCCTCGACAAGGACACCAGCGGCCTCCTCGTGGTGGCCAAGACCGACCGCGCCCACCAGGGCCTCGCCGAGCAGTTCGCCGACCATGGCCGCACCGGCCCTCTCGAGCGGGGCTACCTGGCCCTCGCCTGGGGGGCGCCGGACCGGGCGGAGGGGACCATCGCCCTGCCGCTCGGCCGCTCGATGCGCAACCGGGAGAAGATCGAGGTCAAGCGCGGGGAGGGCGGCCGCGAGGCGATCACCCATTACCGGTCCGCCGCGACCTTCGGGCCGGCCGGGCGGCCGCCGGTGGCGACGCTGGTCGAATGCCGCCTCGAGACCGGGCGGACCCACCAGATCCGCGTGCACCTTGCGGCCATCGGCCACCCGGTGATCGGCGACCGGACCTACGGCGCCGGCTTCGCCACCAAGGTCGCGCTCCTCCCCGAGCCGGCCCGGAGCCTCGCCGCCGGCTTCCCGAGGCAGGCGCTGCACGCATACCTGCTCGGCTTCGAGCACCCGGTCACCAGTGAGGAAATGCACTTCGAAAGCCCGATTCCCGCCGATATGGCCGAACTCGTCGAGGCCCTTGAGAGCCTGTGACCAACATTTGATCGCGGCCCGCGACGATTGCGCCGTGTTTCCGGCGTTTTCGTCCCTATATGTCCAATTTGCCCGTGGTCCCTTCGGGACGCGGGGACCGCCACGTGCCGGGACGTCCCGGGCGGCGGGGAGCAGGAAAGGGGCGCTACCGACATGGCCCGTATGAGCCTTCCCGCGATCGCTTCCGGCGAAGCCGGACTGTCGCACTATCTCTCGGAAATCCGCAAGTTTCCGATGCTCGCGCCGGACGAGGAATACATGCTCGCCAAGGCGTACAAGGAGCACGGCGACCGCGACGCCGCGCATCGTCTCGTCACCAGCCACCTCCGGCTCGTGGCCAAGATCGCCATGGGCTATCGCGGCTACGGCCTGCCGATCGGCGAGGTGATCTCGGAGGGCAATGTCGGCCTGATGCAGGCGGTCAAACGGTTCGAGCCCGAGAAGGGGTTCCGCCTCGCGACCTATGCCATGTGGTGGATCAAGGCCTCGATCCAGGAGTACATCCTGCGCTCGTGGAGCCTCGTGAAAATGGGCACCACGGCCTCGCAGAAAAAGCTCTTCTTCAACCTTCGCCGCGTGAAGGGCCAGATCCAGGCAATCGAGGAGGGTGAACTCAGACCCGACCAGGTCAAGGAGATCGCGACCAAGCTCGGCGTGAGCGAGGAGGACGTCGTCTCCATGAACCGGCGCCTG
>JAEZEN010000608.1 GCA_023433185.1 Pseudomonadota bacterium
GGCGCCGGCTTTGCCGGCGCTTGCGATCGTCAGAGGCTGCCGGCGCGGTCGAGGCGCGACATCTGCGTGTTGAAGCTGAGCTCGGTGACGCCGAACCACGCGACCTGGTCTGCCCGGAACGTCCGCCACGTCTGGTAGATGGCGCGGAACTGCTCGCTTTGCCCGCTGTTCTCTTCCAGCACCTCGCTGGCCGCCGCGAAGCAGGCTTCGAGCACCGGCTCCGGGAAGGTCCTCAGTTCGGCGCCAGCGCCGATCAGGGTCTCGAGGGCCGCCGGTGCGGATACGTCGTAGCGGGCCTGCATCGTCGCGTTGGCCCGGGCGGCCGCGGCGGTGACGATCGCCTGATAGGCCTTCGGCAGCCCGTTCCACGCGTCCAGCCCGATGAACAGATGGAGGGTGCCGCAGCCGTCCCACCAGCCGGGGTGGTAGTAGTACCGGGCGCTGTTGTGGAAGCCGAGGGCGAGGTCGTCGAAGGGCGCGACCCATTCCGCCGCGTCGATCTCGCCGGACGCGAGCTGTGCGGCCGAGTCGGCGCCCGAGAGCTGGAGCGGCACCACGCCGAGCTTGGCGAGGGTCGCCCCGCCGAGGCCCGGAATGCGCATCCTGAGGCCCTTGAGGTCCGCGACGCTGTTGATCTCCTTCCGGAACCAGCCGCCCATCTGGGCCCCGGTGTTCCCCGCCGGCAGTCCGTAGATTCCGAAGCCGGCATAAAGCTGATTGAGGAGGTCGTTGCCGCCCCCCTCGTAGAGCCAGGCGTTCTGCTGGCGCGCGTTGAGGCCGAATGGGATCGTGGTGCCGAAGGCGAAGGCCGGATCGCGGTCGGTGTAATAGTAGCTTGCGGTATGCGCCATTTCCGCCTTGCCGTCGCGGATCGCGTCGAGGGCATCGAAGGGGCCGGCGATCTCGCCGACCGGTGCCACGGTGATCCGGAACCGGCCGTCGGTCGCGTCTGCCACCCAGCCGGCGAAGTCCTCGGCCACCTGATAGAGGTTCGTGAGCGCCCGCGGATAGCTGGAGGTCAGTCGCCACTCGATCTCCGGCGTTCCCTGCGCCGCCGCCGGGGCCACGAGGCCGGCCGCGCCCGCCGCGGCACCTCCGGTCAGGGCGCCCGCCTTCCTGATGAATGTACGCCGATCCATTCCCACTCCCTCCAAGCCGAAACCATGGGGGCCACACCAGTCGGGCCCGCCGGACCCGTCTCTTGCCCCGTGCGGCCCGTCAGCGCAACGTCCCTTGCACTTGTTCCCGCCGCACGCGACATATGCCGGCATGAGCCGAAGCCCCCTCGTCGTCCTTCCCGCCGATGTGAAGTCGATCGACCTCTATCGCTGGCACGCGGCGGCGGAGCCCTATTGCCGGGCCGTCGTGGCCGGTTTCGGGGGCACGCCGCTGATCATGCCATCGCTCGCGGGGATCGACGTGGCCGAGATCCTGGCGCGGGTCGACGGTGTTCTCGTCCCCGGCAGCCGGAGCAATGTCCATCCCGCCCGCTACGGAGCCGAGCCCGATCCGCGGTCCGAACCCTATGACACGGATCGCGACACTGCCGCCTTCGCCCTCATCGCCGGCGCCATCGAAGCCGGCGTGCCGCTTCTCGCGATCTGCCGGGGCATGCAGGAGCTCAACGTCGTCCTCGGCGGGACCTTGCACTCGGAAATCCAGGACATGCCCGGCCGCGACGACCACCGAGCGCCGGTCTCGGATGTCCAGGACGAGCGCTTCGCCATCCGCCAGGACGCGCTCCTCGCCTCGGACGGCGAACTGGCGAAGGCGCTCGGCGCCGACCGCATCCGGGTCAACTCGCTGCATCGCCAGGGCATCGGCCGCATCGCGGAGGGGCTTGCCGTCGAGGCCACGGCACCCGACGGCACGATCGAGGCGGTGCGCGTCATCGGCGCGCCGGGCTTCGCCATCGGTGTCCAGTGGCATCCGGAATACTGGGTGGAGAAGGACGAGGTCTCGGCCCGGCTGTTCGCCGCCTTCGGCCGCGCCGCCCGCGCCCGCATGGAGGCCCGGCCCGCGGGTTTCGCCCGCGCCGCCGAATAGGCGGTCTCACACCATCGGATAGAGCGCGCCACCGAGCAGCAGCAGGCCGAAGAGCAGGACGGCGAGGGCGCCGCCGATTTCCACGACGCGCAGCACGGCCCCCCCGCTCGAGGATCCGGCCACCGCAAAGCGCATCGCCAGACCCTTCGCCGAGACGGCAATCGCCGCGAGGACAGCAACCGTCAGCCCCGTCCCGAGCGCCATGACGAAGGTCGCGGTGATGCCGGCGAACACCAGGCCCTGCGACAGCGCGAAGACGAGAATGATGATCGCCCCCGAGCAAGGCCGGATGCCGACCGACACGATCGCAGCCCAGGCCCGGACGAGCCAGTGGCGCGCGACAGGGGCGCATTCCGGGTCCGCCGCGGCAAGTGCAGGCCCGCGGGCGGCCTCGTCGAGATCCTCGGGCATGGCGACCGCGGCCGCCCCCAGGTTGCGGCGCCGGAGGCGGCGGCCATTGCCCTCGTGGCGGTGTCCGGCATGGTCATGCCCCGGCATGCCGTGGTGATGGTGGTGATGGTGTCCGCCGCCCATGGTCTTCGCCCACACCAGCCAGAGCCCGAGCAGCACGATCGCGGCGTAGCTCGCGATCTCCAACCAGTTGGTCATGCCCGTGATCTGCTGCGCCGTCGCACCGATGACGAGGGTGGCGAGGCCGACGATGACGATCGCGGACATGGCCTGCACGAAGGCCGCGGCGAAAGAGATCGCGACGCCGCGCTTCACCGTGTCGCCGGAGGCAAGGACATAAGCGGTGATCACCGCCTTGCCGTGTCCCGGGCCGGCCGCGTGGAAGACGCCATAGAGAAAGGCGACGAGAAGCAGGAGCCAGAATGCGGTGCCGTCCTGCTTGATCGAACTCAGGCTGTCCGTGAGCGTCCGGTAGAACTCGGACTGCCGCGCCGCGATCCACGCGAAGACCGAACCGAAGGGGCCGCTCATCGCCGCCCCGCCGCCGGCGTCGGGGGTGACGATGCCGAACGGGCTCCGGCCGGTCGCGCGCGGCGCATCCTGTCCCGACACCGCCGCAGCCACTTCGGCGTCGGGACAGTCGACGGTGAACATGTCGGCGAGATCGTCGGCCAGGGCCTGCAGTTCGGGCGGCAGCTCGCGCTGGTCCATCGGCAGGGCGTTGAGGACGGCCATTGCGTCGTCCTCGAGGCCCTTGGGCGGATGGTATGTCGCCGTGCAGCCGGCCGGTGCGTCGACGAGCTTCAGCGGCTGCTCGCCGGGGAACTCGAAGGCGACGAAGTACTCGGGATCGAAGATTTCGAGCCTCGTCTCCCGGCCGACCGCTGCGGGCAGGTCGAGCGGCAGGGTGAAGAACAGCGTCAGGCGGAAGCCGTCGTGCTCGAGCCAGTATTGCTGGGGCGGCAGGAAAGCCTGCGCCGTGCCGTCGATCGTCAGGAACGTGAAGTAGGCGAAGTCGGCAAGCGATTCGACGTTGACCTGGGCGAGGGGCTGGAGCTCGTTGGCGTCGAGAATGCCGTCGCGGTTCGCGTCCAGCCCCTCGACCGCAAAGGCGGTGAACGCCTCGTCGAACTGCCAGACATTGCCGACGGCCTTGATCCGGCCCGCCTCGTCGAAGAGGAGGTCGGCATTCACGTCGACGAAGACATGGGGATGGGCGACGGCGTGGCCGCTGACTCCGATCGTGCAGACGACGGCGACGAGCAGCGCCAGGAAGCGGCTGGCGAGCGTTCGGCGGAGCGCGGGTGCGGCGGGGTTCGGGGCCATGTCTACTCCGCCGGCGCCATCAGCCGGGCCTCGGCCTCGACGAGTGCCGCCTCGATCTCGGCGATCCAGTCCACGTCCTCACCGCGGGCGGCGCGGGCCTCACGGATGAGGCGGAGGTTACGCGCCGTGGTCGCCGGCTGCCACGGCTCGGTGACGACCGCCAGCGCCGCAGCGGCGGCATCCATCGCCGTTTCGCATTCCTTGGCGATGACCGCAAGCTCGACCAGCGTCGCCTGGTCCCAGTAGTCGCCGCCACCTTCGTCGGCGCGGATGCGCTGCGTCGCGGCGTATCGGACCACCGGGAGCAGTTCGCCGAGAGCCGGGTCGGGCGGCTCGGAGAGCGCCATGAGCGTCACGGCGTTGACGCCGGGATAGGCGTCGCGCCAGTCGGCCTCGAAGCCCGCGCGGTAGCTGGCTATGGCGCGCTTCAGGTGGCCGCGCGCCTCCATACCCCGTCCGGCCGCCTTGGCTTCCTCCCACATGTCCTTGTAGACGCGGCCGAGCAGCCCGTTGGTCTCGCTCGACGGCCCGAACTCGCGAATCACTTCGACGAGGACCTCTTCGGCCTCGCTCCGCCGGCCGGCGCGATTGAGGGCGAAGCCGAGCTGCTCGCGGACCATGCGTGCCTGCTGGAGCTCGCGCGGCATGCGCTGCCAGAGGGCGATCATTTCCTCGCAGCCGGCCCGGGTGCCGACGGCGCGAAACGAAAGCAGGAGGTCGATGATGATCCCGGCCTCGACGTTGCGCAGGTCGGCGAGCCTAGGATCGGCGGCGACCGAGCGGACGGCGTCGACGCCCGCGCGCCGGGCGGCGGCGAGGGCGTTGCGGTATTCGGCGGCGATCGCCACGCGGTCGCGGAAGATATCGGTCTTGGCGCGGTCGATCTCGAGTCGCGGCATGCCGTCGACGAGCTGGAACAAGGGGCTGTCGTCGTG
>JAEZEN010000616.1 GCA_023433185.1 Pseudomonadota bacterium
GCGATGAGGATGATGCCCTCGTTCGATTCGAACCCGTCCATCTCGACCAGCAGCTGGTTCAGCGTCTGCTCGCGCTCGTCGTTGCCGCCGCCGAGGCCGGCGCCGCGGTGCCGGCCGACGGCATCGATCTCGTCGATGAAGATGATGCAGGGCGCATTCTTCTTCGCCTGCTCGAACATGTCGCGGACACGGCTCGCGCCGACGCCGACGAACATCTCGACGAAGTCGGAGCCCGAGATGGTGAAGAACGGCACGTTCGCCTCGCCGGCGATGGCGCGGGCGAGCAGCGTCTTGCCGGTACCCGGCGGTCCGACGAGCAGGACGCCGCGCGGGATGCGCCCGCCGAGGCGCTGGAACTTCTGGGGGTCGCGGAGGAACTCGACGATCTCCTGCAGGTCCTCCTTGGCCTCGTCGACGCCGGCCACGTCCTCGAAGGTGACACGGCCATGGGCCTCGGTGAGGAGCTTCGCCTTCGACTTGCCGAAGCCGAGCGCCTTGCCGCCGGTACCCTGCATCTGGCGCATGAAGAAGATCCAGACGGCGAGGATGAGGAACATCGGCAGCCACGAGATCAGCATGCCGATCAGCGACTGTCCGCCCTCGGTCGGCGGCTTGGCCGTGATGGCGACGCCGCGCTGTTCCAGGCGGTTGACCAGGTCGGGATCCTCGGGCGCGTAGGTCTGGAAGGCGCCGCCGTTGGAGTAGACGCCGGTGATCTGCTGGCCGGAGATCACCACGTTTCGGACCTGGCCCGCCTCGACGTCCGAGAGGAACTGCGAATAGGAAATGTCCTGGCCCGCGGTCCGCTGGCCCGAATTCTGAAAGAGGTTGAAGAGCGCGATCAGGACCAGCCCGATGATCACCCACAACGCAAAGTTACGGAAATTCGCGTTCATGCTCGTCCCTTGAGCGCCCGTTGGGCAGGACCCGCCCCGGCATCGCTCTAAGATAGGTGCCGGAAGTTCCAATGCCAATAAGACATTGGGCACGCATCATGCGGAAATTGCGGCAGAATGAATAGGGCCTTAGGCTCCGGCGGCAAGGGCGGGGAACAGCGCCGGCCGCGAAATGCGGGTGCTGAGGCATTCCTCCATCGCGACCCCGGTCGCAGGAGCGTCTTCGGATGACCATCCCAGCAGCGGCACCGCAACCATCTGCCCGCCCGCGAACAGTGCCGGCAGCGCCGCCGTCGCACCGGACGGAAGACCCGCGAACCGGCGCAGGGCCGGCGGGCGCCGGTCGCCCAGCGGGCCGAGCGACAGCCCCTCGGGCGCATCGGATGGCAGCGCGACGCGGTAGCGTCCGTCCCAGTTCCCCACGAAGCCGGGCGGGGCATCGAGGACCGGCAGGCCGCCTCGGCCGACTTCGCGCCACAGGCGGATGCCGCCCGGCCCGCCCTCGATCACGACGCCGGCGAGCGTTCGCCGCCAACGCTCGCCCGTTGCTGCCGCCAGCCCGGCGTGGAGCGCGGCGACCCGCTCCGACCGCGGCGGATAGGCCGCCCCGCCGATCGCCTGGAGAAGCCGGACGAGGAGCCGCTGGCGGACCGGCTGCGCTGCGGTCATGAAGGCCGCTCGGCCCATCGTCACCACGGCGAAGGGATCGACGGCGACGGCATCGGCGATAAGCCGGTCCACGGTGGCCTCGATCTCCGCCGCCACCCCGGCACAGCGCGCCGCCGCCGCCGCCAACAGCGGGGCCGTGAGGCCGGCCCGGGCGAGGGCCGGCAGGAGGCGGCGCATTCGGACCCGCTCGAAGCGGGGGTCGTCGTTCATCGGATCCTCATGCGCCGCCAGCCCGGCGGAGGCTGCCGAGGCCGCCAGCCGGGCGCGCGCCACGCCGAGGAGGGGCCGGAAGAGGACGAGGCCGCCGAGGTCGATCTCGGGCCGCATCGCCGCCAGGCCGAAGATGCCCGAGCCGTGTCGCAGCCGCATCAGGAAGGTCTCGGCCTGGTCCTCGAGACTGTGCGCCGTCAGAAGATGGCTGATGCCTGCCGCCCTGCACGCGGCAGCGAGGAGCCGGTAGCGGGCGTGGCGGGCGGTCGCCTCGATGGCGGAGCCGGGCTTCGCGTCGTCCCACGCGAGCACGCGGGCCGGAAGGCCGCGCTCCCGGGCAAGCGTCGCGACGCGGCGCGCGACCGCTCCCGAGCCCGGTGAGAGACGATGGTCGACGGTGAAGACGTGGACCGCGGGACGGGCCCCCTCCCGGCGCCAGCGATCGACCGCGGCAAGGAGCGCAAGCGAATCGCGCCCGCCGGAGACGGCGAGCGCGATGGCGTTCATATCGGCGACCGGTGCGAGAAGCCGCGTTACCTCGGTCCTGTCGAGGGGCGCGGCCACGGAGCACGCATCAGACGCAACGGGCGACGGCCTGCTCGGTCTGGACGCGCTGGCGCAGGGCATTCGACGAGTTGGGATACTTCTTCAGCACCTCGGCATAGGTCGAGCAGGCCGCGTCGCGTTCACCGAGGCCGGCCAGTGACAGGCCGAGCTTGAGGAGCGTGTCCGCCGCCTTGCCGCTCTGCGGATAGGCCTTGTAGCCGGCCAGGAACTCGTCGGCGGCATCGCGGTACTGGCCGCGCGCGAAGAGGCTCTCACCCAGCCAGTACTGCGCATCCGCGACGCGCTGGTCGCTCGGAAAGGCACCGATGAAGGACCGGAAGGAGGCCTCGGCAAGGACGTAGTCGCCCGCAAGGATCGCCGCATAGGCGCGCTCGTAGTCGGCGCCGGGATCGCCCAGAGAGGCGACCTGCGCCGGCGCGGCGGCCGGTACAGGCTGCGGGGCGGCCTGCCCCATCGCGGTGAGATCAATCGGCTGGCTGCCGGCGTCGGTGACGATCTGCCCCGGCGGCTGTGCCGACGCGACGGTGGCGCCGGTGGTCATCGGCGCGGTGCCGTGGGGGATCGCACCCGGCACCGGTTGGCCGGTGACGGCGGACAACTGGTCCTGGGTCTGGCGAAGCCGGAAGGCGAGTTCCTCCACCTGTCCGGTGAGCTCTCGGATACGTGCCTCGGCACGGTCGAGCCGGCCGACCAGATCGTTTGCGGCGAGCGGAGCCTCCTGGACCACGAACTGCCCATCGCCACCCGGCGGGGCGACGACGGTCATCCCGTCCTGGGGGGGCGGCAGGACATCGGGCGGCGGCATGGCCGCCTCGTTGCCGCGGTCCCGCTTCCATGGCCACTGGATCGCGCTGCCGGCCGTGGTCTGGGCGGTGACGGCGACGGCCGCGAGCGTCGCAACGACAATGGCTCGATTCAGTCGGTTCATGAAGCTACTGCGTCCCTGGCGTATCGCGATGGGCGAGGCGCTCGACCGGATCCGCCGGCGCCCCCCGGTCGCACTGTCTGTCGGGCGCACTTAGGTCCGGGGAGTTCGGCCAAAGTGAGGCGAATCGCCTCGGCCGACCCGCCTCGCCGCGCCTGCACAGGCGTACCCGGTGGTCGAAACCGCACCGCCGGCGATCCGGCTTCGATGCCCCTCCACCCGGTCAGATCCGAGCCGGGGCGGCGTTGGCAAAGGACCGATGCGGATGCCGGGCTTGGAGCCGCGCCCCCGGGAACCCGCGCCGTGATCCCCGCTCGATCAGTCGCCCTTGACGAAGGCGATCCGCAGCATGTTGGTGACGCCGGAACTCCCGAGCGGCGTGCCGGCGGTGACGATGATCCGCTCTCCCGGCTTGGCGAGGCCTTCGCGCAGTGCCAGGCTGGAGGCGTGGTCGATCATGTGCTCGAGCGTGTCGGGCTCGGCCTCGGCGATGCAGTGGAGACCCCAGACCAGCGACAGGCGCCGCGCCGTGGCCACGACCGGCGACAGCGCCATGATCGGGATCTGCGGTCGCTCGCGGGCCGCCCGCATCGCGGTCGCGCCCGATGAGGTGTAACAGCAGATCGCGGCAAGGTTCAGCGTCTCGGCGATCTGGCGCGCGGCGGCGGAGATCGCGTCGGCCCCCGTCGCCTCGGGCTCGGTGCGCTGGGCGTGTATGATGTTGCGGTAGTTCGGGTCGCGCTCGACCTGGATGGCGATGCGATCCATCGTCGCCACCGCTTCGACGGGATAGTCGCCCGAAGCGGATTCGGCCGACAGCATGATCGCGTCGGCGCCCTCGAACACCGCGGTCGCCACGTCCGACACCTCGGCGCGCGTCGGCACCGGCGCCTGGATCATCGATTCGAGCATCTGGGTTGCTACGACGACCGGTTTGCCGGCCCGGCGGGCCGCGCGGGTGATGCGCTTCTGGATGCCGGGGACCTGCTCCAGCGGCAGTTCGACGCCGAGATCGCCGCGCGCCACCATCAGCGCATCGGCCTGCTCGATGATCGCATCGAGGCGCTCGACCGCCTGGGGCTTCTCGATCTTGGCCATCACCGCGGCACGGCCGCGGGCGATCTTCTTCACTTCGGCCAGGTCCTCGGCGCGCTGGACGAAGGACAGGGCGACCCAGTCCACGTCGGCATTGATCGCCGCCTCGAGGTCGGAGCGGTCCTTGTCGGTCAGCGCACCGAAGTCGATCGTCGAATCGGGGACGCTGACCCCCTTGCGATTCGACAGCCGCGTCCCCGCCTCGACGACCGTCGTCGCCTTGGATTTCGACACCTCGGTGACGCGGAGCGTCACCTTGCCGTCGTCGAGCAGCAGGCGATGGCCGGGCTCGAGCGCGGCGAGAACCTCGGGGTGCGGGAGTTGCACCCGCTTCTTCGAGCCCGGATCGGGCTTCGAATCGAGGACCAGCACGTCGCCGGGCGCGATGTCGACGGCGCCATCCGCGAACGTGCCGAGGCGCAGTTTCGGGCCCTGCAGATCGGCAAGGATGCCGATCGGCCGCGCGACCTCGGCCTCGACCTCGCGAATCGTCGCAACCAGCGCGCGGAGCTTGGGATGGTCGGTATGGCTCATGTTGATGCGGAAGATGTCCGCACCCGCCTCGAAGAGGCGCTTGATGACGGCTTTTTCGGAGGATGCCGGGCCGAGGGTGGCGAGAACCTTGACCTTCCTCGAGCGCCTCATCGACCACCCGTCCCGGTCTCGCCGGGCTCGGTGAGCTGAACGGTCCAGCTCGGCTGTTCGCGCGTGTCGACTTCGAAGAAACCGCTGCGATCGAAGCCGCGAGCCACGCAGTCCTCGATCCCGTGGATTGTGAACATCTTGTCCCGTGTGCAGAGCATTGCTTTCCCACCCCACGCGCCGCCCTGGTCGTAGTCGAGCGCGTAGACGTAGTAATAGCGGGAGATGAGCGGTCCGGCCATCAGCGTTTCGCAACTCTGGGCCGCGATGTTCCACCAGCCTTCCGTGGTCCAGCGCCGGCCTTCCTTGTAGCCGATGGCGACGCCGACGCGGCTCATCGTCTTGTTGCAGAGGCGGAGCCCGCTCGCGTTGCCCTCGGCCGACAGCGAGCCCGACACGCCGGCCGGAGTCGCACCTGCCTCAAGGAGCCTGACCTCGGCCGAACCCTGGTTCTGATGGATCAGCAGGAACACACCGGCGGCCAGCGCCGCAAGCATGACGATGCTGGCGGCGACGACCGCCTTCCGGTACCAGGCTGTGTGGTTGCTCGACGGCATCGGGCTGGAAAGGCTAACCGGCTCGTCCAAATCTCAATGTGCCGCCCTTATCGCGCGGCACATTTCATCCTGTCAACGATTGTGCTTTGCATTTTCATTATCTCTCATCATCCCCGGGGAATCGCGGGGAGGCCCCTTGGATTCGCAGCCACTTAGTACCGCGAACACGGCGGCATGATGGCTCGCGTCAAGCGAGCCGTCTGTGACCTCGGCCACCCCCTATGGCAAGCCACGCGGACGGCGGCTATCATCGGCGCATGACGGCTGCCGGGGACCACGCGGACGCTCCGCCTTTCGAGATCGCCCCGGGGGATCCGGCATGCGGTTTCATCCTCACCTGCGATCACGCCGAGAACCGGCTGCCCGAGCCCTACGGCACGCTGGGACTGGGCGCGGAGGCGCTTGTGCGCCACATCGCCTGGGATCCCGGGGCAAGGGCGCTCACGCTCGCGCTTGCCCGGCGGCTCGGCGCGCCGGCCGTGCTTTCCCGCTTCTCCCGGCTCCTCATCGATCCCAACCGCGGGAGCGACGATCCGACCCTCATCATGCGCCTGTCGGACCGCGCCGTGATTCCCGGCAACCTCGCGGTAGACGAGGCGGAGCGCGCGCGGCGCATCGCCCGGTATTACGCCCCCTATGACGACGCCATCGGCCGGACCATCGGGGCGGCGCTCGCCACCGGCATCGTCCCCGCCATCCTCGCGATCCACAGCTTCACCCCGGTATGGCGCGGCCGCGGGCGGCCTTGGCAGGTCGGCGTGCTCTGGGATGCCGATCCGCGGCTCGCGGTGCCGCTGATCGCGCGGCTCAGGGCGGCCGGCGATCTCGTCGTCGGCGACAACGAGCCCTATGACGGCGCCCTTGCCGGCGACGCGCTCTACCGCCATGCGACGCGGCGCGGGCTGCCGCACGCACTGATCGAACTGCGGCAGGACCTGATCGCCGACACCGCGGGCGTCGAGGAGTGGGCGCAGCGGCTGGCGGCGGTTCTCGCTGAACTCGAGCACCTGCCCGGCCTGCGCGAGATTCGCCATTTCGGCTCGCGGACAGGGTCCGTGATCCCTATCTGACGGCCGGCGACCAAAAGGAGGCTCCGATGGCCGATAGCGACGACCAGATGCGCACCGAGCTGGAGGCGGCCGCCTTCCGGCGCCTGCTCGACCATCTCCGCAGCCGCCCGGACGTCCAGAACATCGACCTGATGAACCTTGCCGGGTTCTGCCGCAACTGCCTCGCCAACTGGTACCGCGAGGCGGCCGAGGCCCGGGGTCTGGCGATCGACAAGGACGGGTCCCGCGAGATCGTCTACGGCATGCCCTATGCGGAATGGCAGGCCCGCCATCAGACCGAGGCGAAGCCGGAGCAACTGGCAGCCTTCGCACAGAACCGGCCGAAGCACTGACCGGCCGCGAAGACGTGGCCAGGCAGCAGGCGGCAAGGAAGCCCATCAATCTCGCTCTCCAGGGCGGCGGCGCCCATGGTGCCTTCACCTGGGGCGTGCTCGACCGGCTGCTGGAGGACGGCAGGCTCGACTTCGAGGCCGTCTCGGGAACCAGCGCCGGGGCGATGAACGCCGTGGTGATGATCGACGGGTTCGAGCGCGGCGGGTTCGACGGCGCGCGCGATCGGCTTCACCAGTTCTGGATGCGGGTCAGCCGGGGTGGCGGCAGGCTCGACGCGGGACACGAGGTGATCGACCAGATGATCGGCTTCTGGCGGACGTCGATGCAGCGCTTCGGCTACCTCCCCCGGCTCGTCTCGACCGCCTCGCCCTATCGCTTCAACCCGCTCAACATCAATCCGCTCCGCGACCTCCTCGAATCGCTCGTCGACTTCGACCGGGTGCGGCACTGCACCAGCGCGCGGCTGTTCGTCTCCGCCACCAACGTGCGTACCGGCAAGATCAGGGTGTTCACCGGCACCGAAGTCACCGCCGACGCCGTGATGGCCTCGGCCTGCCTGCCCAACCTGTTCCAGGCCGTCGAGATCGGCGGCGAGGCCTACTGGGACGGCGGCTACATGGGAAATCCCGCCCTCTTTCCGTTCTTTGAGGACAAGCGCAGCGACGACACCCTGCTCGTCCAGATCAATCCGATCCGGCGCGAGGACGTCCCTCGGACCGGGGTGGAGATCGCCGAACGGGTGAGCGAGATCACGTTCAACGCCTCGCTGCTGCGCGAACTGCGCGCCATCGACTTCGTCAACCGGCTGCTCGCCGAGCAGCGGCTCGACCCCGCCCGCTACCGGCCCAACAGGATGCACCGGATCGAAGCCTCGAAGGCGCTCGAGAACCATGGCGCCGCGACGAAGATGGACACCGGCTGGAGCTTCTTCCAGGAGCTTCGCGATGCCGGCCGCGACGCCGCCCGGAAGTTCCTCCGCGTCCACTATGCGGACATCGGCGTCCGCTCGAGCTTCGACCTTCGCGCCGAGTTCCTTTGAGCCTCAGGCCTTGTGCGCGGCGACGTGGCCGCGGAGCGAGGCGGTGAGCCGCTCGAGGGCCGGCGAATGGTCGTCCTGCGGCAGCATGACCTGGATCAGCGTGAAGGTCCCGGTGTTGGCCCGCGCCCGGACCAGGGCCGCCGCCATCTCACGCTCGGTCTCGACGCGGATGCCGAGCCCGGTCCCGAACACCTCGGGCAGCCGCCAGCAGGCCCAGGGGTGGACATCGTTGAAGGCGCCGTCGAGCATCGGCCGCTCGGTGCCGTAGCCGCTGTTGTCGAGGACGATGACGATCGGGTTCATGCCGTAGCGGGCGATGGTGCCCAGCTCCATGCCGCTCATCTGGAAGGCGCCGTCGCCGACCAGCACGATCGGCCGCAGGTCGGGCAGGGCCGCCGAGACCCCGAGCACGGCCGGCACGGCGAAGCCGAGCGAGCAGTAGTAGGCCGGCCCGAGGAACCGGACTCCGTGCTCGATGTGGAGATCGGCCGCCCCGAACAGCGCGTCGCCGGGGTCGGCAATGACCACGTCGTCGCGTTCGAGAAAGGCGTTGATCTGGGCGAACAGCGCGGCGACGCGCATCGGCGCGTCCGACGGCTCGGGGGCAGGAGGTCGCCGGCTCGATTCGTAGGGCACGGCGTCCCGCGTCGGCCAGTCGCGCGCCGCAAGACCGGCGACGAAGTCCTCCATGTGGACGCCGTCATAGGCGCGGAAGCCGACCGACACGCGGTCGCGGGCCGCATAGACGGCGTGACGGCGGTCGAGCTGCGCCGTGTAGATGCCGAGATTCATGTCCGTCATCATCGCACCGAGGAGGATGGTGCAGTCGCTCGCCTCGACGTAGGTGCGCACGCTTTCCCGCCCCATGGCCCCCTCGTAGACACCGAGATAGAGGCGGTCCGACTCGGGATAGACCGACTTGCCGAGAATGGTCGCGGCCACCGGAATGCCCGCCTTGTGGGCGAAGGACAGCAGTTCGTCGGTCAGCCGGAAGCGATGCAGTTCCTCGCCCGCGAGGATCACGGGATGGCGGCTCGCAGCGATCGCCGCGACCGCG
>JAEZEN010000110.1 GCA_023433185.1 Pseudomonadota bacterium
CCGTCATAGTCCTTGGCCGCAACCGTACCCGGCGTGCCGTCGCAGGCCAGCGGATTGGTGGGCAGGTCGTCGCCGCCGCTCCAGGGCGCGGCCATGGCCGCGCCGGTCAGCGCGGTGGTCGTCGCCAAAACTATCGCAATGCGCTTCATTTGTCGGTTCCTCCTGTTGCTCTTGTAAAGAGTCTTAGTAACGCCCCATCCCTCAGGCGACGGCTCCTCTCCGCCGCTGAAGGAAGTTAGAGACCAGAATCGAAAGGATCAGCACGGCGCCGATGACGACGATCGTCGCGTCGCCCTTGACGCCCGATAGGGCCAATCCGTTCTTGAGGAGCTGGATGAGCGTGAAGCCGCTCACCGTGCCGGCGATCGTGCCGACGCCACCGAAGATGCTGGTACCGCCGAGAACCACAGCGGCGATGGCGTCCAGTTCGAGCCCCGATCCCATGTCCGAACGGGTGGTCGACACCCGCGACACGAAGATGGCGCCCGCGAGCCCCGCCATCATCCCGGACAGCGAGTAGATGATCAGCTTCACCCGCGCGACCGGGATCCCGGAGAAGCGGGCGGCCTCCTCGTTGAAGCCGATCGCATAGAGCGAGCGCCCGAAGGCCGTCCGTGCGAGGACGATCCAGAAGAGGATGACCGCCACCAGCAGGATCCACAGCTGGGTCGGCACGCCGAACACCTCGCCCTGGCCGAAGACGAAGAACCACTCCGGATAGCCGCGGACCGATCGCGCCTGGCTGATCCCTTCGGCGAGCCCGCGATAGAGCGCCAGCGTCGCGAGCGTCATGATCAGCGGGGGGACGCGGAGGAGGACGATCATGAGCCCGTTGAAGAACCCCGCCGCCGCGCCGACGCTGATCGCGAAGACGATCGCGAGCTCGAGCGGGAGCCCGAGGCTGTCCCACGCGATGCCGAGCATGATCGCGCATAGGCCCATGATCGACCCGACCGAGAGGTCGATGCCGCCGGTGATGATGATGTAGGTCATCGGCAGCGCGACCAGCGCCACCTCGGTCATCAGCCGGCCCTGGTTCAGCACGTTGCCGGCGGTCAGGAAGTTGCTGGTCGACACTCCGAGGACGGCGACCACGAGGAAGAGGACGACGAGGAGCAGCAGTTCGTGATGGTGGGCGAAGGGAGCGCGTGCGGCGCGGGCTTCGGACGGCATGGTCAGGCCCCCCTCCGCTGCCGCTGCCGCCGCCACAGGTCGGCGAGCACCGTCACCAGGATGAGCACACCCTGCACCGCGCGCATCCAGAACGGCGAGATGTTGACGAAGATCATCGACGAGGCGATCGTCGCGATCAGGATGGCGGCGAGGGTGGAGCCGATGACGGTGCCCGTGCCGCCGAGGATGCTGACGCCGCCGACCACCGAGGCGGTGATGATCGTCAGTTCGAGGTTTGGCGGCACCGTCGACTGGATGACGCTGAGCTGTGTCGCGAACAGGACGGCGGCGATGCCGACGAAGAAGCCGTGGATGGCGAAGGCCTTGACGACGGTCGCCTGCGGGTCGATGCCGGACAGGCGCGCCGCCTCGACGTTGCCGCCGACGGCGTAGAACGATCGCCCGGTCGCGCTGAGCCGCATCCAGAACGCCGCGGCGACGGTCAGCACGACCATGAAGTAGATCGGCGTCGGAATGCCGAAGAGCCGGGTCTGGGCCAGGAAGAATTCCGGCGGCAGGTTGCTGATCCACGCCCCGCCGGTAACGCTGATCAGCCCGCCCTTGAGGATGCTCAGCATCCCGAGCGTCACCACGATCGAGGGAATGTGGAAATACGCGATGATCGCGCCCATGCCCGAGGTGACCGCCATGCCGATGACCAGAGGGGCCAGCCAGCAGATGATGATCGGCACGCCGTTGACCGCGAGCGTCCCGGAGATCGTCGCCAGGACGCCGATGAGCGACCCCACCGAGATGTCGATGTTGCCGGAGATGATGACCATCGACATGCCGATCGCGGCGACCGCGATGTAGGCGTTGCCGAGAAATATGCTGCTGATGTTCCGCTCGGCGACGAAGCGCGGGTTGATCAGTCCGACGACGACGAACAGAAGGACGATGGCCAGGAGGAGGATCATCTCCTGCCCCAGCACCATGCGGCGCAGGTCGCGATACCCGGCGGAGGAGGTGAACGACGCCGCGGTCATGCCTGGACCTTCGCCGTGTCTTGCGTGTCGGAATCGCTCATCATCGCGGTCGCGATGAAGGCCTGGGTCGCATTGGCGCGGTCGACCTCGGCGACGATGCGGCCGCCGCGCATGACGAGGATGCGATCGCTCATGCCGATCACTTCGGGCAGTTCGCTCGAGATCATCAGGATCGCCAGCCCTTCTCCGGCCAGTTCGCTCATCAGCCGGTGGATCTCGGCCTTGGCGCCGACATCGATGCCCCGGGTCGGCTCGTCCATGATCAGGATGCGCGGGTTGGTCGCCAGCCACTTGGACAGGACGACCTTCTGCTGGTTGCCGCCCGAGAGCTTGCCGGCGATCTGCCAGATGCTGCTGGCGCGGATCTGGAAGGTCCTGACGCTTTCCTCCGCGAGCCGCGCCTCGGCCTGGCGGTCGATGAACCAGCGCGGCGCGATCCGGCGGAGCACCGACATGGAGACGTTCTCGACCACCGGCATCGGCCGAACCAGCCCCTGCCGGCCCCGATCCTCCGGAACGTAGGCGATCCCGAGGGCCTTGGCCTCGGCAGGACTGCGGATGGACACCGCCTTGCCCTCGACCAGCACCGTGCCGCTGTCCGGCGGCGTGACGCCGAACAGGATATGCGCGAGTTCCGTCCGGCCCGACCCCACGAGCCCGGCAATGCCGAGGATCTCGCCCTTTCTCAGGGCGAAACTCACGTCGTTCGTCGTCGGCTTGCGGACAATCGACCGCCCCTCCAGCACCACGTCGCCGATCTTGGCCTCGGTCTTTGGGAAGAGCGCATCGAGCACGCGGCCGACCATCATGTGAATGAGGTCGTTCTGGTTGGTATCCTTGACGTCCTTGGTCGCCACATAGGTGCCGTCACGGAGCACCGTCACCCGGTCGGCGAGGAGGAACACCTCCTCGAGCCGGTGGCTGATATAGATCACGGCCACGCCGCGGCTGCGCAGCAGCCGGACGATGTCGAACAGCCGCTCGACATCGTGCTCGGTCAGCGCCGCGGGCGGCTCGTCCATGATCAGGACGCGGGCATCGTGGGACAGCGCCTTGGCGATCTCGACCCGCTGGCGGTTGCCGACCGAGAGGGAGCCGACGACGGCGCTCACGTCGAGGTCGTGGCTGTCGAGGGAGGCGAGCAGGGCGGCCGCGTTCTTGCGGAGCGTGGGCCAGTCGATCGCCCCCCAGGCCGTCCGCGGCGCGTGCCCCATGAAGATGTTCTCGGCGACCGTCAGGTCGGGGAACAGCAGGAGTTCCTGATAGATCGTCGCGATCCCGGCCTTCTGCGCCTCGAAGGGCGTGGCGAACTGGACCGGCTTGCCGTCGAGATACATGACGCCGCTGTCCGGCCTGTGCACCCCCGACAGGACCTTGATCAGCGTCGACTTGCCGGCGCCGTTCTCGCCGAGCAGGGCATGGACCTCTCCCTTGCGGACGTTGAAGCTGACATCGTCGAGCGCCTTGACGCCCGGGAACGACTTCGAGACGCCCCGCAACTCGAGGAGCGGCGCCGCCGGATCGGCCATCGTGCCCGCGATCATGCCGTTCCTCCGGCGGTTCGCGAGGCTGTATCGACCGGGGTGGCCTCCACGGTGATCAGGCGGATGCCCGCATCGAGGAGCATCGTCCGCGTCTCGTCGCCGATGCCGGTATCGGTGATCAGCGTCGTCACCTGGTCGAGCCCGCACACGATGAGGCTCGAGCGCACGCTGAACTTGCTCGAATCGACCAGCACCACGAGCTCGTCGGCCCGCCCGAGAAGCTTCTGCTCGGCCTGGATGAGAAGGGGGTCGGTTTCCATCAGGCCGAGGTGACTGACACCCTGGCCGCCGATGAACATGCGGCGTGCCGAGAAGTTGCGCGACACGTCGTTCTGGAAGGGGCTGAGGATGACGTTGATCTCGCGATAGATCGTCCCTCCGGGCATCATCACCGTGTTCTGCGACTGCTTGAGCAGGATCTCCGCGATCGGGAACGAGTTGGTGAAGATCTGCAGTTGCCGGTCGCACAGGAACGGAACCATCTGGAAGGTGGTCGTCCCGCCGTTGATGATGATCGGCTCGTTGTCGACGCACAGATCGACGGCGCGGCGGGCGATGGCCCGCTTCTGCGCCATGTTGACCGTCATGCGGTCGGCGAAGGACCGACCGGCGATCGCAAGGGATGGCGCGGGCGACACGGCGACCGCCCCGCCGCGCACCCGGCGAACCTTCTGCTGCAGATGCAATGCCGCGATGTCGCGGCGAATGGTGGCCTCCGACGACTGGGTCAGCTCCACCAAGCGCTGCACGGTCGCAACCGAGCTCTCCTGAACGGCCGCCAGAATAACATCGTGGCGTTCGCGTTCGTGCATGTCTCCTCCCGGATCGGCGTCCAGTCCTGTCAGGTTTTCAACAAACGGGAAGCGTGTCAATCATGAACAATCATATTCGCGCATATTGCATTGCAGTATGTTGCTTTTTGCACTGCAATAGTCCGCCGCGATCATCTACGTTGATCGTTCTTGATTGACTTTGACGAAATGTCCGATCATTCAATGAGCAAGAACAAGCCAATTTCGGAGGAGCGCCGTGCCCGCCAGAACCGACTTGTCGCAGCTCGGAAACCTTTGGGACGACAGCCTCGCGGCGACGATGAGCGAGAGCGAGCAGTTGCGGTACCGGTCCAACCTGCTCGGTTCGGACCTCAGGATCACCAATTTCGGCGGCGGCAACACCTCCGCCAAGATCGAGGAAGCCGACCCGCTGACCGGCGAGTCGGTCCCGGTCCTGTGGGTGAAGGGCTCCGGCGGCGATCTCGGCACCATCCGGATGGACGGGTTCTCGACGCTCTACATGGATCGGCTGGAAACCCTGAAAGGTCTCTACCGCGGGCCGGATCACGAAGACGAGATGGTCGGCTATCTGCCGCACTGCACCTTCAACCTCAATCCGCGCGCCGCGTCGATCGACACGCCGCTCCACGCCTTCGTCCCGCACAGGCATGTCGACCACATACATCCGGATGCGGTGATCGCCATCGCCGCCTCGGCAGACAGCAAGCAGCTCACCGAGGAGATCTTCGGCGGCGAGATCGGCTGGCTCCCCTGGCGCCGCCCCGGCTTCGAGCTCGGCCTGTGGATCGGCCGCTTCGCCGCCGAGAATCCGACGGCAAAGGGCGTCGTGCTCGCCGGCCACGGCCTGTTCACATGGGGCGCCACGTCGAAGGAGAGCTACAAGGTCACCCTTGACGTGATCAACCGCGCGATCACGTGGTTCGCCGGAGTCACCGCCGACAGGGCCGCCTTCGGCGGAGCGAGATACGCCGCCCTGCCGGCCGGGGAGCGGCGTGCCGTCGCCGCCCGCCTCATGCCGGTGATCCGCGGCCAGATCGGCAAGGCCGAGCCCAAGGTCGGGCATTTCGACGACAGCCCGGAGGTCCTCGAGTTCGTCAATTCCAATCGCCTCGGAGACCTCGCGCCGCTCGGCACCAGCTGCCCGGACCATTTCCTCCGCACCAAGATCCGGCCGCTGCTCGTTCCCTTCGACCCTGCGGTCGCGGACGCGGAGGCGTCCCTTGACGGCCTGCGTGATGCCATCGCGGCGTATCGGGACGACTACACGGCCTATTACGAGCGCTGCCGGCACGACGACAGTCCGGCGATGCGCGACCCCAACCCGGTCGTCTACCTGGTCCCCGGCGTCGGCA
>JAEZEN010000143.1 GCA_023433185.1 Pseudomonadota bacterium
CCTCCGCGCTGCGGGGTAGGCCGATAGCGGCTCGCCCGGCGGCCGGCCCCGCCCGGCGCGCCCGCGTCCGGCCGGCCCGATCCTACCCGGACAGGTAGGTTCAAAACCCCCGGTCGGCGGGCTTCAATCACTCCAAACGGACGGTGCGGCCGGCAGCCCGAAACGCTTCGGCGAAGGCCGCGCTCCGGCGCCGAAGAGGGGTGAAACGACGATGCATCTGACGTTGCGCGAGGACGAACGCATCCAGATCTGGGCGGCGGCCGAGATGAGCCGCCGGCGCCTCGAGAAGGGCCTCCGCCTCAACTATCCGGAGGCGATCGCGGTGATCTCCGACGAAATCCTCGAGCGGGCGCGCGAAGGCTCGATCCCGATGCTCACCGACATGATGGAATACGGCGCGACCATCCTGAAGCGCGAGCACGTCATGGAAGGCGTGCCCGAGATGCTGAACATCCTCCAGGTCGAGGCGCTGTTCCCCGACGGGACCAAGCTCGTCACCGTCATGAACCCGATCCGCGACTGAGGAGCCAGACCCATGGCCAAGTGGACCCGCCCGCCCCTGCCCAAGTCGATCGTCCCGTCCGAGGCGTTCCCCTGTGGCGAGCCCGCCAGGTGCGGCGCCATCGACTTCGCCGAGGGCGACATCGAGATCAATGTCGGCCGCCCGTCCCTCGAGATCGTCATGGTCAACACCGGCGACCGGCCGATCCAGATCGGCGCGCACTACCATCTCGCCGAGTGCAACAAGGCGATGGCCTTCGACCGCGAGGCCGCCTTCGGCATGCACCTCGACATCGCGTCGGGCACCGCGGTGCGCTTCGAGCCCGGCCAGAGCCGCAAGGTCCAGATCACCGGCTATGTCGGCCGCCAGGTCGCCTACGGCATGAACAACATGACCAACGGCACGGTCCGCTCCGACATCATCAAGGAGCAGACCATGCAGAAGCTCCGCGCCAACGGCTACTGCTTCGAAGGCGAGCGCTACAAGGTCCGCAAGCGCCCCGACGAGCGCTTCGTCAAGGCCGAAGACAAGTCCTGAACACCGGCGAGCACAGGCGGAAACACCCGATGAGCATGAAGATCAGCCGGCCCGACTACGCCGTCCAGTACGGCCCGACCACGGGCGACAAGATCCACCTCGCCGACACCGGCCTCGTCGCCGAGATCGAGCACGACTACACCACCTATGGCGACGAGCTCGTCTTCGGCGGCGGCAAGACCATCCGCGACGGCATGGGCCAGGCCTCCAAGTGGAAGGCGAGCGACGGCGCCCTCGACCTCGTCGTCACCAACGCGGTGATCATCGACCCGATCCTCGGCGTGGTGAAGGGCGACATCGGCATCAAGGACGGCCTCATCGTCGGCGTCGGCAAGTCCGGCAACCCGGACACGATGAACATCACGCCCGGCCTGATCGTCTCCCCCAATACCGACATCCTGTCGGTCGAGGGGATGATCGTCACGCCCGGCTTCGTCGACATCCATCCCCACTTCGATTCCGTCCAGCAGCTCTTCGAGTACCAGAACGCCGGCTTCACCACCGTGATTGGCGGCGGCTCGGGCCCCAAGACCGTCGGCATCGAGTGCCCCGGCGTGTTCAACCTCCACCGCATGCTCGAGGCGATGGCGGACTTCCCGCTCAACTTCGGCAACTTCGGCAAGGGCAACGCCGCCACCAAGGGCGCGCTGGTCGAGCAGGTCGTCATCGGCGGCGCCACCGGCCTCAAGATCCACGAGGACTGGTCTTCGTCGCCGGCCTCGATCGAGACCTGCATGGACCTCGCCGACGAACTCGACTTCCAGGTCCAGGTCCACGCCGACACCCTCAACGAGACCGGCTACTACGAGGACACGCTCGCCGCGATCAACGGGCGCGTCATGCACATCTACCACGCCGAGGGGGCCGGCGGCGGCAACGCGCCGGACATCATGCGCTGCGTGATGGAGCCGAACTGCCTCCCGAGCTCGACCAACCCGACCAATCCCTTCTCGATCAACACGTACGATGAAGAGATCGACATGTTGATCACCTGCCACAACCTCAACAAGAACGTACCGACCGACATGGCCTTCATCCAGGGCCGGGCGCGGGCCGAGACGATGCGGGCCGAAGACGTCCTCCACGACTTGGGGGCGATCTCGATGATCGGCTCGGACAGCCAGGGCGTCGGCCGTGCCGCCGAGAGTGCCCAGCGCTCGTTCCAGCTCGCCGCCGTCAACAAGGTGCGCTTCGGACGGCTGTCGGAGGACGGCTCGGGGAACGACAACTTCCGCATCCGGCGCTACCTCGCCAAGGTCACGATCAACCCGGCGATCACCTTCGGCGTCGATTCCTATGTCGGCTCGATCACCCCCGGCAAGCTCGCCGACCTCGTCTTCTGGCGCCCGAAGTTCTTCATCGCCAAGCCCGAGACGACGGTGAAGGGCGGCTTCATCACCCACGCCGCGATGGGCGATCCCGCGGGCTCGCTGATGACCTGCCAGCCGCTCAAGTACCGGCCGCAATATGGCGCCCTCGGCGCCAACCCGGCGCGGCTGAGCTATTCCTTCGTCACCCAGGCGGCGATCGACGCCGGACTCGAGGGGCGGCTCCGCTCGCACCAGACCCTCAAGCCGGTCAAGCGCACCCGCACCATTTCGAAGCGCGACATGATCCACAACGACGCCATGCCGAACATCGAGATCGATCCCGAGACCTACAACGTCTATGTCGACGGCGAGCGCATCACCGTGACGCCGGCACGGACCCTGCCCCTCACCCAGCTCTTCTACTTCCGGTGAGGCCATGGCGGTCATAACCTCGATCGTCGGCCACGGCGATATCGCCACTGCCGGCTACGGCATCGACCCCCTGGTGCTGAGTTCGGAGGAGCGGGCGAGCGGCCACTTCACCGCCGAGACCGCCGCCGGACGCATCGTCCGGGTCTCGCTGCCCCGCGGCACCGAGCTTCAGGACGGCGATGTCCTCCTCAAGGAGGGCCAGTGGGCCATCGTCGTCCGGGCTGCCGAGGAGGACCTCCTGCTCCTCCGGCCGGGGGACGACCCGCTCCTGTGGTCGGCCGCCTGCTACCAGCTCGGCAACCTGCACCGGCCGGCGCGCTTCCTGCCCGACGGCATCCTGACGCCCTACGACCCGATGGCGGTCCAGGTGCTCTCGGGCCTCGCCGTGGCTGTCGAACGGGTGCGGCGCCCGTTCCTCGGCCGCCGCTTCGGTGCCGCCGGCGCCCACCACCATCACCACGGCGAGGTCGCAGCGGCCCACGACCACGATGACGGCCATGCGCATGGCGCCCACGGTCACGCGCACCATCACCACCCGCGCTCGGGACGGGACCACTAGGGCGGGCCAATGACCGTCCCGCGCGTCACTCCCTACAGGCAGCGCGACTCGATGGGCGCCGGCACCGGCAACAATGGCGGCGACCAGCTCCTTGCCCTCCTCCAGGTGGCGAACGCCTCGTTCCCGACGGGTGCCTTCAGCCATTCCTACGGATTCGAGACCTGGATCGCGGAGGGGATCGTCTCCGACGCGGCCTCGGCCGAGGGCCGGTGCCGCGACTGGCTGCGCTTCGGCATCGCGACCGCCGACGCGGTGGCCGTCGTCGCCGCCTTCCGGGACACGCTCTACAACGACATGGGCGGCATCGTCGCGCTCGACCGCCGGGTCGACGCGCTCAAGCTCGCGCGGGAGACGCGCAGTGCCTCGACCAAGACCGGCGCGGCACTGATCGCCGCCTGCCGCGACATCTTCGCCATCGAACAGGCCGGGCGGCTCGACGGCATGGTGCGCAGCGGGACGACGCCCGGCCACCACGCCGTCGTCTACGGCGTCGTCGGCGCCTCCCTCGGCTTCACCGAGCACCAGACGGTGGCGAGCTTCCTGTGGACCGGGTTCTCCAACCTCGTCTCGGTCGTCGCCCGCCTCGTGCCGCTCGGCCAGGTCGAGGTCCAGCGCATCGTCGCCGCCGGGGCGCCGCTCGTCGAAGAATGCACCGAGATCGCGCGTACCCGGCCGGTCGAGCGGATGGGCTCGCTGCTAGCCAGCCTCGACACCGCCGCCATGCGCCACGAGCGCCTGCCCTCGCGCCTCTGCATATCCTGACCGGCCCAAGAGGAGAGCCATGAGAAAGCCAGTCCGCCTCGGAATCGCCGGCCCGGTGGGCTCGGGCAAGACGCACCTTCTCGTCCAGCTCTGCCGGCGGATGGGCGCACGCTATTCGGTCGCTGCGATCACCAACGACATCTTCACCAAGGAGGATGCGGAGTTCGTCACCCGCTCGGGAGCGATCGACCCGGCCCGCGTCATCGGCGTCGAGACCGGCGGCTGCCCGCACACCGCGATCCGCGAGGACGTCTCGATGAACCTCGTCGCGGTCGACGAAATGGTCGCCCACTTCCCCGATCTCGACATCATCTTCATCGAATCCGGCGGCGACAACCTCGCCGCGACCTTCAGCCCCGAGCTCGCCGACAGCCACATCTACGTCATCGATGTCGGCGAGGGCGAGAAGATCCCCCGCAAGGGCGGCCCCGGCATCACCCGCTCGCCGATGCTGATCATCAACAAGATCGACATCGCCCGGTATGTCGACGCCGACCTTGGCGTCATGGAGCGCGATGCGCGGGCGCAGCGCGGCGCGAAGCCCTTCATCTTCACCGACATGAAGCGCGGCGTCGGCCTCGACGACCTGATCGCGTGGATCGAGGCCGATGTCCTGATGATCGAACCGGCGGAGCAGGGCCATGCAAGTCGTATCGCCTGATCCGGGCTGGACCATCGGCAAGCATGCGCTGATGAACCTCCACGCGGTTCAACGGAACGGCCGCACCGAGATCGACCCGCATTCGTGGCGCATCCCCTATCAGTGGCAGGGATGCCACTACCAGGACCACGACGACCAGCCCTTCCTCCTCCTGATCAACAGCGGCGGCGGCTTCGTCGAGGGCGACGTCGCCGAGCTTCACGGCACGATGGAGCCGGGTACGCGCTCGCTGGTCACCACCACGGCGGCCAGCAAGTTCTACAAGTGCCCCCAGGGCCTGACATCGCGCGAGGAAGCGAACTTCCGCGTGCTCGGCGACGCGCTCCTCGAATACATCCCGGACGAGACGATCCCGTTCGCGGATTCGCGCGTCGCCCGGCACACGCGGATCGCTCTCGACGGCACCGCCCGGCTCTTCGCGACCGACATGGTGTCGGCCGGCCGCGTCGCCTTCGGTCCCGGCGAGACGTTCCGCTTCGCCGCGCTCGATTCGAGCTTCGAGGTCGTCGTCGAGGGCGAGACCGTCGCCCATGACCGGCTCATGGCCGAGGATGCCGCCGAAGTCGCAGCGCTGCAGCGGCTGTGGCAGGGGGCATTCCACACGCTGACCGTGTTCGCCTATGGCAACACGCTGCCCGACGGCATCGAGGAATCGATCGAAGCGCGGCTCGCGAGCCTGCCGCTGGTGTCGGCCGGTGCCAGCCGGATCGGCGACCTCGTCGTCTGCCGGGTCCTTGCCAACGAGGCATGGCACTGTCACGATGCCATCCTGGCATGCTGGTCGGCGGTTCGTCCCGCACTCGCGGGCAAGGCGGCCCGCCCCATCCGGAAATGCTAGACGCCCGCTGCGCCGTTCCTGGGCGATTGCCCACTGTGTGGACAGCGGTGAGTGGCATCACATGCCTGGAAATCCGGTCTGCTGCGCATCGTCGGCCGGCACGTCAATTGCATTCATTTCTCGTGTACCGCGCCAAACATGAGCCCGCAGATGGGGCGGCGCGCGAAAGCCAGTCAACGCGGCTATGCCGCCAAGAATCCGGGGAGAAGCGGCCGGGAACAGACGAAGGCTCGCGGGCCGAGCCAACAAGAAGAGACCCCGAACCGGTCCTCGGTAGAGGAGCAAGTTCCGTCATGCTCAACACCGCGAACGAACTCAACGCCGCCGCCATCCGCCAGCGGGTGGAGGCGACTTCCAGCTTCGGCGAGGCACTCGATGTCCTGCACGAGATCACCTCGGATCTCGGTTTCACGCAGGTGCTCTACGCCTACCAGCCGACCTCGCCGCGGCTGCCCAGCGGAGAATGGCTGCCGCTCAAGCTCAACGTCCGCAACTTCCCGCGCGGCTGGGAGCCGGGCTGGTCGAAATACATGAGTGTCGACCCCTACTATCGCGCCTGCTTCGACGGCACCCTACCGATCGAATGGGGCGACGTGCAGAGCAGCGAGAACCTCCTGCCCAAGCAGCGCGAGGCCTGCAGCTATCTCGGTGATTTCGGCCTGTCGCGGGGGATCACGGTGCCGGTGCACCTGCCCTTCGGCCGTTTCGCCGTGATGAGCGCCATCGTCGACCGCTCCTGCCGCAACTGGCACGTGGTCCGCGAGCAGTCGCGCGAGCCCCTGTTCAAGCTCATGCACGTCTTCACCAAGACGATCTTCGACCGCGGCCTCGAGGAGCAGATCGAGACGATCCGGCCCGTGAAGCTCACCGCCCGCGAGATCGAATGCCTGCGATGGGCTTCGGCGGGGAAGACGTCTTCGGAGACCGCGATGATCATGGACCGCTCGCTCGAGACAGCTCGGCTCCACATGAAGAACGCGATCGCCAAGCTCAACGCGACCAACCGCGCCCAGGCGATCGCCAACGCGGTGCATCTGGGCCTGATCTGAGACGACGCGATATCCCGGCGACGCCTTGCGGCGCCCCGCACCTGCTCAGATCGCGAGGTACTTGTGCGCCGTCTCGGGATCGTCGAGCGCCTCGGGCGGCAGCGTCGCCACGACCGTGCCCTTGTCGATCACCACGCAGCGATCGGCGACGGCCCGGATCAGCGCCAGGTTCTGCTCGACGATGAGGATCGTCAGCCGCTCCTCGTCGCGCAGTCGCACGATGGCCCGGCCGATCTCCTGGACGATGCTCGGCTGGATGCCTTCCGACGGCTCGTCGAGCAGCAGCACGTCGGGGCGGCCGGTGAGAATGCGCCCGATGGCGAGTTGCTGCTGTTCGCCGCCGCTCATCGAGCCTGCGACCTGCGCCAGGCGCTGCTTGAGGATGGGGAAGAAGGCGAAGGCGCGGTCGAGATCGGGCGCGGCGGCCGAGCCGACCGTGACGCCGAGCGCGAGGTTGGCGCGCACGCTCATGCGCGCGAAGATGCCGCGGCCCTGCGGCACGTAGCCGATGCCGAGGCGCGCCCGACGCGGCGCCCCGAGCCGTGTCACGTCGATGTCGCGGAAGGTGATGGTGCCCGCCGAGGGCAGGATGTCGCCCATGATCGTCCTGATCAGCGTCGTCTTGCCGACGCCGTTCCGGCCGATGAGGGCGACGATCTCGCCGGTCTTCACCGCGAGCGAGACGTCGGAGATGATCTTCACCCGGCCGTAGCCGGAGCTGACCGAGTCGAGGCTGAGCTGCGGCTTGGCGGTCATCGGCTACTCGGTCCCGAGATAGATGTTCTTCACGCCCTCGTTGGCCGCGACCTCGTCGAAGGTCCCTTCCGCGAACAGCCGGCCGAGGTGGAGGACGCTGGTATGGGCGTCGAGGCTGCGGATGAAGGCCATGTCGTGCTCGATCACGACGACGGTCATGCCGTCGCGGTTGACCTCGCGGATGATCTCGGCCGTCCGCTCGGTCTCCTCGCTCGAGAGCCCCGCCGTCGGCTCGTCGAGGAGCAGAAGGTCCGGCTTTGCGGCGAGCGACATGGCGATGGCGAGCCATTGCTGCTGGCCGTGCGAAAGGTTCCGGACGAGCCTTTCGCCGGTGTCGGGGAGGCCGACGAGGGCGAGCAGGGCGGCGACCCGGGCCGGGATCTCATCGCGCCGATATACTCGGCAGAGCGGGATGAACAGATTCTGGAAGACGGTGAGGTCGCCCAGCACCCGCATGTTCTGGAACTTGACCGAGATGCCCATCCGCGCGCGGCGGAACGCCGGGTAGCGCGTGACGTCCTCGCCCCTGTAGACGATTCTCCCCGAGGTCGGCCGCTCGGTGCCCATCAGCATCTTGAAGAAGGTGCTCTTGCCAGCCCCGTTCGGACCGAGGATGCAATGCACCTCCCCCGCCGCGATGGTCAGCGACAGACCGTTCAGCGCGCGGATTCCGCCATAGAGCTTGTGTACGTCGCGCATCTCGAGGATGGCGTCGCGGCGGGCAAGGGGGTCGGTCGCCGCCGCCGCGCTCATGTCACCCCCTTGGACCGCGCCGGAACGAGATCGGGCGCCTCGGCCTTCCGCCGGCGGTGCACGAGCCGGCCGATCCAGGCGCCGAGGGTCGCGATGATCCCTTCCGGCGCGACCAGCATCGCCACGACGAGGATGAGGCCGAGGACGAAGAGCGAGATCTCGCCGTAGGACGCGAGTTCGAGCGAGATCCAGCTGAGCAGGATCGTGCCGATCACCACCGACGTGAGGTCCTTGCGTCCGCCGACCGCCACCCAGATGACGACCAGGATGTTGGGGGCCACGCTGAAGCCGTCGGGATGGATATAGGTCCCCCATGCCGTGTAGAGCGTACCGGCGAGGCCGGCGATCGCCGCCGACAGCGAGAACACCATCAGCTGGATGCGGCGGACATCGTAGCCGAAGGTCTCGGTCCGTTCGAGATCCTCGCGGCACGAGAGGAGCACGTAGCCGTGCTTCGAGTTCACCAGAAGGCGGAGGCCGAGATAGACCGCCGTGCCGATGCCGAGGACCAGCCAGTAGAAGCCCGGCCGGCGCCCGTCGAACTCGGCGACCAGTTCGCCGAGGCCGAGCGTGAGATTGGGAATGCCCGGGTTCCCCGAGCCGGCCGGCCGGAGTCCGTTCATGCCGCCGAGCGCGGCCGTGCCGATGGCGTAGGACGGGTCGGCCGTCTGGCGCATGAAGAGGCCGAGGAGCAGCGAGACCACCAGCGTCAGGATCGCGACATAGACCCCCTTGAGGCGGCTGTAGAACATGAGCGCCCCCAGCACCGCGGCGAACAGCGCCGGGGCGGCGATGCCGGCGAGGACCGCGAGGTCGGAATTGCCGTGGGCGCGGATGAGGTTCATGCCGACGATGCCGTAGGCGTAGCCGCCGATGCCGAAGAAAGCCGCCTGGCCGAGGCTGAGGATGCCGCCATAGCCCCAGATCAGGCAGAGGCTCATGGCGAGGATCGCGGAGATCGCGATGTTGCTGGCGGTGATCGTCTGGAAGCGCGAGGCGTAGGACGGCAGGAAGGCCAGGGCGACGAGCACGACGAGGAAACAGACCCAGAAGAAGCGGCTGTTGCCGAGGGTCTGCGGTCCGTTGAGCCGCCCGAGCCAGCCGAGGGGCGACGATGCCGGTCCGGACATCGCCCTACCTCTGCATCGCGGTGATGCGGCGGCGCTCGATGTAGTCGGAGATGCCGGACGGCATGACGAGCAGGGCGACGAAGGCAGCCGCCATGATCGAGACATAGCCCACATACTGGTTGAACACGTTCGAGCTGATCGTCTGGATGCCGGCGAGGTAGGCCGCGGAATAGGCGAGGCCGAGGATCGCGTTGGCGCCGCCGCCGATGACCACGGTGATGAAGGCGAGCGGTGTGTAGCTCTGGCCGAAGAACGGCGAGATCGCCGCGGTCATGGCGAACATGCCGCCGGCGATGCCGCCCAGCGCCGCGCCGAGGCCGAAGGTCAGCGTGTAGATCTTGCGCGTGTCGATGCCGAGCGCATCGGCCATCCTGGGGTTCTCGATGGTTGCCCGCGCCCGATTGCCGAACTGGGTATAGCGGAACATCGCCCAGAGGCCGACGATCAGCAGGATGGCCACCGCGAACAGCACCATCCGGTAGGTGCCGAACGAGAAGTCGCCGACCGAGAAGCTGCCGAAAGGCGTCGGCATGTTCATCACCGACGGGCCGAGGGTGAGGAGCACGCCCTGGCTGAGGACGAGGCTGAGCCCCCAGGTGACGACCAGCGACGACAGGAGCTGGTTGTAGAAGTGCCGGATGATGAGCCGCTCGATGATGATGCCCGCCAGGCCGGCCCCCAGCGCGGCGAGGAGGATCGCGAAGGGCACCGGCACGCCGGCGTGGAAGGCGTAGGTGGCGATGTAGGCGCCGATCATCATCAGTTCGCCATGCGCCATGTTGATGACGCCCATCATGCCGTAGATGAGGATCAGCCCGACGGCGGAGAGCAGCAGGAAGGCCGCGTTGTCGAAGTACTGGTAGAAGTAGCTGACGAATTGGCCGAGCTGATCCATCGACAGGCGTTCCCAGAAATGTTCGTCGGGCCGTGGCAGAGGCGGCCAAGCAAGGTCGATGCCGCGACCGGGTGCGCCGGCCGCGGCATGAGGTTCATCTCACCTACTGGGCAAAGAACTGCTCCCAGGCGGGATTGTCCGGCGGCAGGAACTGGCGGTTGGGTGCCTCGACGGTCATGTCGACGCCGATCTCGCTGAGGAAGGTCGGCTCGGTCAGCCCGAGGTCGGTGATCAGCTCCAGTTCATGGTCGTCGTTCACCATGAAGAAGTAGGTGTGCATCGCCGCGTGGTGCTGGTCGCCGCGCAGCGTCCACGGGCCGCCCGGCGCGTCGGGGATCGAGATGTCGCTCTCGAGCGCGGCGATCACGGCGTCGGTCTCGACCGTGCCCGCCTTCTTCCACGCCTCGGCCATCGCCTTCACCGCGACATAGCCGAAGCCGGCATGCTCGTTGACGTAGACGACGTCGGGGAACATGGCGCGGATCTTCTCGACGAAGGCCACGCTATGCTCGCCCGGCACGTCCTCGATGTAGCCCGGCGGCACGTACATGTTGGCGAGCGTCGGCGGGGCGAAACGCTTGTGCTCGTAGCCGTCGGAGATGGTGACGTTGGACCACATCGGCGTCTTCAGGCCGGCCGCCTGGGCCTGCGGATAGAACTGGGCATGATCGGCACCGACCAGGCAATGGACCTGGAAATCCGGCCGGATCGCCTGGATCTTGTCGATGGTCGCCTGCCACTGCGAGACGCCGAAGGGGAAATATTCCTCCATCTCGATCTCGCCGCCGGCAAGGCCCGCCGCGACCCGGACCCACTGGCCGATGGCGCGGCAGAAGTTGTAGTCGGCGCCGATGAAGGTCATCCGCGGGCCCATGTTCTCGACCATGTACCTGATCGCCGGGATGACCTGCTGTTCCGGCGTCGGCCCTGAGAAGAAAGGAGTAGCGGTCGGCGATGCCGCCCTCGCCCTGGTTGTTGTGCCAGAAGATGACCTCGTTGCGGACTACCTCCTGGCGGGCCGCCTCGCGCTCGGCGCCGGTATAGCCGGCCATGACCACGTCGGCCTCGTCGTCGAGATGCACCGCTGGGCGAGCTGCTGGTAGCGGCCCACGTCCGACTGGCCGTCATAGGTGATCAGCTTGACCATCTTGGTCTCGCCGTCGACCTCGATGCCGCCGGCATCGTTGATCTCCTTGACGGCGAGCTGGTAGCCGTAGGTCTTCGGCGTCGCCATGATCGAGAAGTCGCCGGAAAGATCGGCGATCGTGCAGACGACGATCTCATCC
>JAEZEN010000185.1 GCA_023433185.1 Pseudomonadota bacterium
TTGCGCGACACTTCCCTTACGCTGTGGCGCGGCGTCCGCTTCCTTCGCGTCTGGTCGCCGAAATCCCGACGGCTCGAGACCATCGTCCACTCGATCCTGGGTATCTTCGTCGCCGCCGTCCGGCGACCGGACATCCTGCATATCCACGGCGTCGGCCCCGCCCTCACCGTCCCGATGGCGCGCCTTGCCGGACTGCGCGTCGTCGTGACCCACCATGGGGCCGACTACGAGCGCGAGAAGTGGGGACGCTTCGAGAAGGCGGCGCTGCGGTCGGGAGAGGCGCTCGGCATGCGCTGCGCCAGCGCGATCATCGTCATCTCGCAAGGTCTCCGAGACCTGGTCGCGCGGAAATTCCATCGCAAGGCGTGGATCATCCCGAACGGCGTCGCCAATGACGGGCCGGTCCGGACGGAGGCCGCGCTTGTGCAGTTCGGCCTGGAAGCGGGACGATACGTTCTCTGCGTCGGGCGGCTGGTGCCGGAGAAGCGGCAGATGGACCTGATCGAAGCCTTCCGGGCCGGCGGTCTGCCGGGCTGGAAGCTGGTCCTGGTCGGCGGCGCCGACCACGAGAGCCCCTATGCCCGGAAGCTCCGCGAGCTCGCCGAGGCGATGCCCGATGTCGTCACCACCGGGATCCAGACCGGACAGTCCCTCGCCGAGCTCTATTCGCATGCCGGGCTTTTCGTCCTGCCCTCGTCCCACGAGGGCCTGCCGATCTCCGTGCTCGAGGCGATGAGCTATGGGCTGCCGGTCCTGGTCAGCGACATTGCGCCCCATCTCGAGCTCGGCCTCGACGACGACCAGTATTTCAAGCTCGGGGACATCGGCGACCTGTCGGCGCACATGGTGAGCCTCGCGACCCGGGGATGGCCGGCCGAGAGACGGCGCAGCGTCCGTGAGCGCGTGCTGCGGGAATACGACTGGAACCACATCGCGGTGGAAACCGCGGCTCTCTACCACGAGGTCGCCCGGCGGCGGACAACCGACGCCGGCCGCTCCGCCGGCGCCGGCTGACGCCGCGACGCGCGATCAGCGCCCGGACGGGGCGAGCAGCTCCGACAACGCGCCCATGGTGATGATCGAGGTCTGACACGTCAGGCCCTTCTCGGCACAGAATGCACCGAGCGCCGCCCTCGTCTGGTTGCCGAACACCCCGTCGACCTGGACGCGGTGGCCTTCCTCGACCAGGAGGGCCTGGACCATGACGTAGAGCGTCGAGACCGGGCTCAGATTGAACATCGACCGGCCCACCTCCATGACCCCGAGAATGTCCGCGGCAGCGCGCAGATGGCCGGCGATGCTCGCCTGGGCGCGCGCCGCCTGCGGATCGCGCGCCTCGATCTCGGCGACAACGAAGTGCGCCAGGCCGTCGCCGGCCTCCGCCGCCAGGCCGTAGTACTCGCGGGCGAGCGCGTCGTCATGCATCGCCTCGGGCCCGAACATGTAGAGATCGCCGGCCGCCTTGGCCCCCGGCCCCGGCAGGCCGGAGGCGATCGCGAAGTCGAGCAGCACCCTGGCCTTGCCGAAATCGACGGCGACGCCGTCGCCCTGCGCCAGCATCTGCGCGAGGCTGATCATTGCCCACGGGTCGCCGAGATCGGCGGCATGCTCGTAGGCTTCCGCCGCCTTGGCGGCATCGCGATCCGGCCCATCGGCATTGGCATAGAGAGCGGCGAGGGCCGCCCAGCCGTCCCGCTCTGCCCCGGCGGCGATCGCCTCGCCGAGGAGGCTCTCGGCGCGGGCGAAGTCGGCCGGCACCCCTTCTCCGGCGCCCAGCATGCGCGCCAGGCTGACCATCGCCCCGGTATTGCCGAGGGCGATCGCGGTCTCATAGGCCTCGACCGCCCTGGCGGGATCGCGGTTGGGGAGAAGCGCGCCACGATAGAGATCGCCGAGACCCGCCCAGGCATGGCGCGGCATCTCGCCGCCGACGGCAATCGCCTGATCGAGAAGCTGCCGCGCGCGCTCGAAATCCGCCGGCACGCCGTTGCCCTGGCCGAGCATCTGCGCAAGGCTGATCATGGCCCAGGCATCGCCGAGATCGGCGGCCGTCTGGTACGCCTCCGCGGCCCTGGCGGGGTCGCCGGCACTGGCATGGAGCGCGGCCAGCGCCGACCATGCGTCCGCGCCCGCGCCGGCGCCGATGGCATCCTGGAGCAGCGCCTCGGCCCGTCCGAAATCGGCCGGAACGCCGTCGCCGGCCCCGAGCATCCGGCCGAGGCTCACCATGGCACCGGTATTGCCCAGGGCGATCGCGGCCTCATAGGCCTCCACCGCCCGGGCCGGGTCCCGATCCGGCGGGCTGGCGTTGCGGTACAGATCGCCGAGCCCGGCCCAGGCGAATTGCGGCATCTCCCCGCCGCTGGCCATCACTTGATCGATCAGCGCCCTGGCCGCGGCGAAATCGGCCGGCACGCCGTTGCCCTGCCCCAGCATCTGGGCGAGGCTGAGCATCGCCCACGGATCGCCGAGGTCGGCGGCATTCCGGTAGGCCTCCGCGGCCCTCGCGAGATCGCGGTGGTCGTCATCGGCATTGGCGTAGAGCGCGGCGAGCGCCGACCACCCCTCCCGTTCCGACCCCCCCGCGATCGCGTCCTTGAGCAGTGCCTCGGCACGGGCGAAGTCGACCGCAATGCCGTCGCCCGACCCGAGCATCCGCCCGAGATTCACCATCGCACCGGAATTGGCCAGCGCGATGGCTCTTTCATACGCCTCGACGGCCCGGGCCGGATCGCGCGCCGGCGGGCTCGCCGTTCGGTAGAGATCGCCCATCGCCGCCCAGGCGAACGGCGCCAGATCGCCTCCCGCGTCGATCGCCTTCTCGAGGAGCTGCCGCGCCCGCTCGAAATCGACCGGAACCCCGTTCCCCTGGCCGAGCATCTGGGCGAGGCTGATCATCGCCCAGCCGTCGCCGAGATCGGCGGCCTGCTGGTAGGCCTCGGCCGCCCTGGCAAGGTCGCGGCGGTCGTCGTCGGCATTGGCGTAGAGCGCAGCAAGTGCCGCCCAGGCGTCCCGGCCGACACCGGCGGCGATCGCCTCCTCGAGCAGCGTCTCGGCGCGCGCGAAATCGACCGGCACGCCATCCCCCGACCCGACCATCCGCGCGAGGCTCACCATCGCCCCGGCATTGCCGAGCGCGATCGCGGTCTCATAGGCTTCCACCGCCCTGGCCGGGTCCCGATCCGGCGGGCTCGCGCCGCGATAGAGGTCGCCCAGCCCGGCCCAGGCGAACTGCCTGGTCTCGCCGCCGATGGCAACGGCCTGTTCGAGGAGCTGCCGCGCCCGCTCGAAATCGACCGGAACCCCGTTCCCCTGGCCGAGCATCTGGGCGAGGCTGATCATCGCCCACACGTCGCCGAGCTCGGCGGCCTGCCGGTAGGCCTCCGCGGCCTTCGCGAGGTCGCGGTGGTCGTCGTCGGCACTGGCGTAGAGCGCGGCGAGCGCCGCCCAGGCATCCCGGCCGACACCGGCGGCGATCGCCTCCCGAAGCAGGGTCTCGGCACGGGCGAAATCGACCGGTACGCCATCCCCCGACCCGACCATCCGTGCGAGGCTCACCATGGCGCCGGGGTTGCCCATCGCGATCGCGGTCTCATAGGCCTCGACCGCCCTGGCCGGGTCGCGGTCAGGCGGCGCGGCGAAGCGGTAGAGATCGCCGATGCCCGCCCAGGCGAACCGCGGCATGTCCCCGCCGAGGGCAATGGCATCCTCAAGCAGCTGCCGCGCCCGTGCGAAATCCACCGGACGCCATTGCCCTGCGCCAGGATCTGGGCAAGGCTGATCATCGCCCAGCCGTCGCCGAGATCGGCGGCCTTCTGGTAGGCCTCGACGGCCATGGGGAGGTCGCGATGCGCCTCGTCGGCATAGGCGTAGAGGCCCGCCAGCGCCGACCAGGCATCCCGTCCCGCATCGGCCGCGATCGCGTCCTCGAGCAGTTGCCGCGCCCGCGCGAAATCCACCGGCACGCCGTCCCCCGCACCGAGCATCCGTCCGAGGCTGACCATCGCCCCGACATTGCCCATCGCGATCGCGGTCTCATAGGCCTCGACCGCCCTGACAGGATCGCGATGCGGCTCGTCGGCGCTGCGGTAGAGGTCGCCGAGGCCGCCCCAGCCCCACGTCGGCATTTCACCGCCGGCCGCGATCGTGTCCTCGAGCAGTTGCCGAGCACGCTCGAAATCCACCGGCACGCCGTTGCCCTGGGCGAGCATCTGGGCAAGGCTGATCATCGCCCAGGCATCGCCGAGATCGGCGGCCTGCTGATAGGCGTCGGCGGCCCGGGCGAGGTCGCCGGCACTGACGTGGAGGGCGGCAAGCGCCGACCAGCCGTCGCGAGCCGCGCCTGCCGCGATGGCGTCCCTGAGGAGCGCTTCGGCCCGCCCGAAATCGGTGGGAACGCCGTCACCCGAAGCCAGAATCCGCGCCAGGCTCAGCATCGCGCCCGGATCGCCGAGGGCCACGGCGGCCTCATAGGCGGCTGCGGCCTTGGCCGCGTCGCCGAACGGCGCCTCGGCATCGCGATAGAGCTCGGCGAGCGCGACCGAACCGCCGGCGACGTTGCCGGCGGCGATGGCCTGGTTGAGAAGGCGCTCCGCGGCACCATAGTCGCGGGCGACACCATCGCCGTCGGCATAGAGGCGGGCGAGCAGGATCATCGCCTCGACATTGCCGGCGTTGGCCGCCTCGGTCAGCATCTCCGCCGCAAGGGCGGGATCGCGGGGCTCCTGCTCGATGAGGTCCCGCGCCGCCGAGACGATGGTCTGCAGATACGTGCCCGCCTCGGCGGCGCCGCTGTCGCCGGCGCTCGACGCCGCGTCCTGGGCGAGGGCAGGCGGCGCTCCATCCAGCGCCAGCGCGCAGCCCAGCGCGAGGACAACCCAACGAGACGCAGCCATCGACATTCTCCCGCAATCTCTCCGGCGCGACAGCCGGCGCGCGCGCCGGCATCGCCGGCCTTTCGGGCGAACTCAGGACGTGCCGCGGCACGCGCGCCCTTCCGCCCCAGAGCACACCCGGACTTGCCGCGAATTTCAATAAAATTCCGCGGACCTCGCCGGCTATGGTAAGCGATGTGCCCTACGGCTGGGTGACACCATGGCGCTGAAGCGCCCGGCAGATCGCCCGTTCGTAGTTCCCGGCAACCTCGGCGACCGAGAAGGCCCCGGCCCGCGCCCGGGCGAGATCGGGATCAACCGGGTGCGCGAGCGCGGTGACGATCAGCGCCGCGATGCGCTCGGCATCCCCCATCGGGGCGACGTAGCCATAGACGCCGTCGCCGAGGATCTCGGCGCTGCCGCCCGGGGCATCGGTTGCGATCACCGTCCTGCCGAGGGACAGCGCCTCGGCGATCACGTTGGGGAAGCCTTCGAAGAGCGAGGTCAGGATGAAGACGTCGCCGCGCGCGACATAGTCCTCCGGCGTGGCGACGAAGCCCGGCAGGTGGACCCGGTCGGCGATGCCGAGCTGGGCCGCCAAGGCCTCGATCTCGGCCCTCAGCGGGCCGTCGCCGAGGATCACGAGGTCGATCGGGACCTGCCGGGCGGCCAGCGCCACGGCGCGCACCAGGGTGGCATAGTCCTTTTGCGGTTCGAGCCGGCCGGCCGCGACCAGCACCTTGCCCGCGCCCGCCGGCCAGCCGGGGAGAGGCCGGCCGAGGTCGGGCTCCGGCATCGGCACCGGGTTGTAGGTGGTGACGACCCGGTCCCGGTCGAGGCCGGCAAAGGTCACGACATCGTCGGCGACCGAGCGCGAGACGCAGCCGACGACATCGGCCGAGCGCAGCGCCCGCCGCAGCGCAGCGCCCAGGAGGGTCCGTCGCAGCCGACCGTCATGCGCCAGTTCCCCCGTGGTGTGATTGCGGACGAGGGCGACATGGGCGGTCCGCCGCGACGCCATCCTGACCGCCAGCGCCGTCGCGATGATCGCGCTCGGCAGGACGCTCACGATCAGTTCCGGCTGCTCCGCCCGGACCCAGGCGCGCAGGCGGCTGAAGGCGTCCCGGGTGCGGAGGGCGCCGAGGTCGACCACCGTGACATCGCCGGAGAGATGCTCCCGGACCGGCCCGACCGCGGCGTTGACCACCATCCGCACGCGGCGGTGCTGCGATGCCCAGTGGTTCGCGAGCCGCACGATGGCGCGCTCGGCCCCCCCGCCCCAGAAGGCCGGCATGTGGATGTTGATCCAGACGCCGCCGAGATCGCATGGCTGGTCTTCGGCCCGCTGGGACGCCACTGTTGATCGCTCCGATGCCGCGGGCGCCGACGCCGCGCTCGCGGATCGCGGAACCGTTCGCATCCAGCGCAGGCGGGGGTAGGGATTGGGTGGATATTGACCAAACCCGCAGGAACCGCAAGTCCGGCGCCGCCGCACGCGTTGCGATGCCCCGGGCCTTGGCCTACAGAAACGGCGAGGACCACCCCCTCGGGCCGGCGCCGCGGGGCAGCGATTCCCCGCGCAGGACATCAGGACAGACGTGGACCCCCGGATTCCGATCACGATCCATCTGCCGTCCTTCGCCGGCGGCGGTGCCGAGAACGCCCTGGCGCGGCTCGCCGGCTTCTGGGCCAGCGAAGGCCGCACGGTGCGCTTCGTCGTCAACGCCGCGACCGGCCCGGTGAGGGCCCGCGTGGGGCCGGAGATCGAGGTGGTCGACCTCGGTGTCGACGACCCCGCCCGCGCCTTTCCAGGCCTCCTCGGGTGGATCGGACGCGCGCGGCCGCCGCTCCTTGCGACCGCGCTCATGTCGGCCAACGTGACCGGCGCGCTTGCCGTGCGCCTCCGCTCACCCGGCACGGCAACGGTCGCCCTCATCCGCAACCACATCTCAGCCGAGATCCTCGGCAAGGCACGGTTGAAGCGCACCCTCGGGGCGCCGCCGCTGCGCTGGGCCTACCGGCAGGCGGACGCGATCGGCTGCGTCTCGCGCTCCGTCGCCGATGACATCGTCGCCTATGCCGGCGTCGACCCGAAGAAGGTCTTCGTCACCTACAATCCGCTCCCCGAACGCGCCGAGACCGCGACTGCCGAACCCTGGACGGAGTTGCCGCGACCGGTGATCATCACGGTCGGCCGGCTCGAGAGCCAGAAGGATCACGCGACGCTTCTCAAGGCCTTCGCCAGGCTCCGGGCGACACGGGAGGCAACGCTCGCCATCGTCGGCAGCGGCAGCCTCCGGAGCGAGATCGACGCGCTGGTCGCGCGGCTCGGGATCGGCGGCAGCGTCGTCGTCTACGACTACCGGGCCGACATCGCGGCGTGCATCGCCGGCTCCGACCTCCTCGTCCTGTCGTCGCGCTACGAGGGCCTGCCCAACGTCGTCCTCGAGGCGCTCGAGGCGGGTGTGACGGTCGCCGCGACCGATGCCCCCGGCGGCTCGGCGGAACTCCTGGAGGACGGCCGGCTCGGCCATCTCTGCGCCGTCGGCGATGTCGACGGACTGGCCCGCGCCATGACGGAAGGCCTTGAACGTCCGATCGACCCGGTCCTCCTCAAGGCGAAGGCGGAGGAGTTCCGGATCGAGAAGATCGCGCGCCGCTACGAGCGGGCCTTTGCCGCGGCCCTGGCCGTCCATGGATAGGACGGCACCGCCCTTCCCGGCACCGCTCGGCCGGACCCTGTTCGCGCTGGTAGCCCTCGCCTTCCTCAGCGGCGCGCTGGTGGCACCGCTGAGCGGCGAGGTCCTCAACATCTCGGGCGACACGGTCGGCGGCGAATCGCGGGGCGTCCAGTATCTCGGCGCCGCCGTCTATCTCGCCACGATCGGCATGCTGATCCTCTACCGCATCCGCATCCCGCCCCTCGCGGCGGTGGCGCTTCCCGCCGCGATCTGCGGCCTTGCGGTCCTCAGCACGATGTGGAGCATCGACCCGGGACTGACGCTCCGGCGCTCCCTCGCCCTCACCGGCACAACCCTCTTCGCCGTCGTCTTCGCCGGGATGTTCGACGAGCGGAGGGTGCTGACCATCCTCACGCACTTCTTCGTGCTCTATCTCCTCGTCACCGCCCTGGTCGCCGTGGCTGCGCCGGGCATGGCTTTCCACCAGGCGTCGGACCCGGTCTACAGCGAGCATGCCGGCAGGCTTCGCGGCACCTATGCCCACAAGAACGACCTTGGCCATTATCTCGGCCTGGCGCTCTGCTTCCTGGTCACGGTCGGCCCCACCGGAGCGGGCCGGGCGACACGCCTTGCCGGCATCCTCCTCGGAGCGGGTCTCCTGGTGCTGAGCGGCTCGGTCAGCTCCATGATCTCGACCGCGGGGGCGCTCGGCGTGCTGGCGCTCGTCCTCGTCTACTTCCGGACCTCCCACGCCCTGCTCCGGGCCTTTCTCGTCGTCTTCCTCGGCATCGTTGTGCCGATCGGCCTGTTCGTCGCATTCTGGACGCCATTCCTGGTCGTGGTGCTCGAGGCCTTCGGGCGCGATCCGACGCTGACCGCGCGAACCGACATCTGGCACTACGTGATCCTCGCCGGCCAGCCCACCTGGCTGCTCGGCGCAGGCTACGGGGCGGGCTGGGCAAAGGCCGCGCCGATCCTCGCCGCAAGTCCGTTCATGGATCCCGGCAATGCCCACAACGGCTATCTCCAGGGCTGGCTCGAGATCGGCATCGTCGGCGTCGGCTTGGCGCTCGCCTTCGTCGTCACTGCCGGGCTCGCGGCACTGCGCCGGCTGGCGCGCGAGCCCGGGGAGCACGCCGCCGCCCTCGCCTTCACGGTGGTCGCCTACTTCGCCATCGTCAACATCGCCGGGCCCTACATCGCCAACCACAACGACATGCTGTGGGCGACCCTGGTGATCATGACGATCCTGACTTTCCGGCACCAGCGGGCGACTTTGCGCCACGACGCCGGCGCGCGCGCTGCCCGGCCTCGAGCCGGCCC
>JAEZEN010000211.1 GCA_023433185.1 Pseudomonadota bacterium
CCACCGGCACGTTGACGAGGGCGGAAATCAGGATCAGCCCCGACCGGGTGTCGAGCAGCCCGACGAACTGGAACATGAGGTAGATGGGAATCGTGTAGATGATCAGCGGAAGGGCCCGGATGTTGGTGACCACCGGAAGGAGCCTCGTCCGCCCCACGTTGAGGCGCACGATCGCGTACGCCGCGGGAAACGCGAGGATCATGGCCAGCGCCGTGCCGCCCGAGGCGATGATGATGCTGTTCATGATGAAGTGCGGGAAGTCGGTGTTGCCGGTGATCAGCACCTCGCGGTAATTCTCTAGCGTCGGCGCGAAGAGCCATACCGGCGGTGTCGTGTTGATCTGCGCGGTGGTCTTGAACGACGTCACCACCGTGACGATGATCGGCACGTTGAGCACGAAGACGACGAGGGCGTAGAACAGCCATCGCCCGGCATGGAGAAGCCGGCTGGCCGCGGTCTTGCGCTGGACGATCACGCTGCGTTCCTCCTCACGACTGCCCGGAGTCCGACATGCAGCAGCAGCAGGCTGGCCAGCAGCAGCACGACCGATAGGGCCACGGCCTCGCCGAGTTCGCTCCGCTTGAAGAACAGCTTGTAGATGTAGATGCTGATCGATGTCGTCTCGTTACCAGGGCCGCCGCCGGTCAGGACGAAGATGTGATCGAACACCCGAAAGGCGTCGATGAAGCGGATGAAGGTCACGATGCCGATGGTCGGCAGCAGGATCGGCAGGATGACCAGGAAATTGAGCTTGGTGCCCGTCGCGCCGTCGACCACCGCCGCCTCCTCGACCTCGGGAAGGATGGAGTGCCGCGCCGTCAGGAGCACGAGAAAGGCAAAGGGTGTCCACTGCAGCACCTCGATGCCGACCAGGGTCGCGTAGACGTGATCGCGACCGAGGAAGTTCACGTAGATGCCCAGCATGTCCAGGTAGGCCGGCACCGGGCCGATGAACTCGTTGAGGATGAGCCGGTACATCATCCCCATCATCGCCGGGGATATCATCATCGGCAGCATCAGCGGGGCGATGAGCCACGGCCGCTTCTGGACGAGTGGGTGCAGTATGAAGACGAGGAGCAGTGCCGCGACGACCTGAAGCACGGTCGCCACGATGGCGAAGCGGAGCGAGAACCAGAGCGCGCTCCACATGTTCGGGTCGGTCAGGGCCGCGTGGTAGTTGTCCAGCCCGACGAATCCGCTTCCCGACAGGTCCTGAAACGAGACGTCGGAGAAGCTGTACCAGAGGTTCGCGAGCGTCGGGAAACCGAGCATGATCGCCAGGAAGACGCACATGCCCGACAGAAGAAGGCGTCCGTCGGACCTCTGCTGTTCCTGCCAACCACGTCTGCGTGCCATACGGGCCGCCCCCACCACGTTACCTGTCCCCAAAACCACAAACGGTCGCCGGGCTAGAGTGTCCGGCGACCGCTGTGAACTCGACGGAAGTCTTATTTTGCGAAGTCTTCTTTCATTGCGGCCGTCACGTTGGCGATGGCGGTATCCTGGTCGATGGTACCGTTCCAGTAGCCCGTGAAGTTCTCCGCCATGACGTTGTAGACGGAGAGCGCCTTCGGGCTGGTCGCGCCGTTCATCACGATGCCGTACTTGTCGGCGTACTCACCCATCCTCAGCACGTCGACGCGACCGTCGGCATAAGCCTCGGTCAGGGCTGCGCTGAGCGGCGGCTTGCCGCCGGCCCGTCCGTACTGCGTGATCACCGGCTCGGAGGCGAGGTAGGCGAGGAACTTCCGGGCTTCGTCCTGCTTCTCGGACGACTTGTTGATGCCGAGGCCAAGCGCGTGGAAGTGGGTCTTGATCCCCTCGGAACCGGCGGCAGGATGAATGATGTCGAACTTGCCCTCGATCATCGGATACTGGGCCGGATCGATCAGTTCCGAATAGGCGGCGGACCATTGCAGGATGAAGGCGACCTGGCCCGTTCCGAACGCGCCGTTGGCCTCGGAATACTCGAAGGAGCCGCTGCCGCCCGGTGTCGCTTCCTTCTCGGCGATGGTCTTGTAGACGTCGAGCGCCTGCCGGTAGGCATCGGAGTCGATCGTGATGTTGCCCTCGGCATCCATCCAGTTGCCGCCATAGCCGGCCGCGGTGGTCTGCCAGATCATCACGCTGAAGATGATGTTCTTCATCTGCAGCGCAGCGCCGTAGCGGGTCGGGCTGTCGGGGTTGAGCGACTTGGTGAAGAAGAGCGCGGACGCGACGAAATCATCCCAGGTCCAGTCCGCCGGCAACTTCGGCGAAAGGTCCTTGCCGAGTTCGGCCTTGGCGATTTCGCTGTACTTCGCCTTCCATGCCTCGTCCGACATGAGCTGGTCGAAGAGGTCCTTGCGGTAGTAGATGAAGTTGACCGAAAGGTCGGTCGGAATGCCGTAGAGATGGCCCTCGAAGCTCTGTGAATTGAGCGCCGACTGCGGGAACGTCGCCTTCACCTCGTCGGTGACGAGATCGTCGATCGGGACCATGAACGGCGCATACTGGCCGACGCTGTAGGTCGTCGTCAGCATGATGTCGAACTCCTTCGAGCCCGCCGCAGCGTCGGCGAGCATCTTGTCGAAGAAGTTGTCGCGGCTGAAGAACAGCAGGCTGGCCTTGCTGTCGTTCCCCTCGATCGCGTTGTAGTCGTCGACGATCTTCCGCAGCGCGGTCTCTTCGGGGCCGCCCGGCCAGGCGAGGATCGTAATATCGGCAAGCGCCACGGATGCCGACATCGCCGACGCGGCGAGCGCGCCGCCCAGCGCGATTAGTTTCGATCGCAACATTCTCTTCTCCCTATTGTCCTGGCTTCGGTGAGGCCCACCGCCATCGGGACACGCCACCCGTCGGCGATACTACATAAATATGGAACGCCATACAGACTTGCGGAAGCGTATCATCTTCGCCACCATGGTCAAGGCCAGCACGTTGGAGAGAGGCTATGCGAATCGAGTCCGGTCTTCACCTCGTCATGAGCGGCGGCGGGGGATTCGATCTCACCGACAGCTTTGACTGCAACGTCTTTGCCATCGCTGCCGGGTCGGACTGGATCCTGTTCGATGCGGGCTGCGGCCGTGACATCGAGCGCGCCCACGCCGTGCTCGCCGACGACGGGATCGACCTGCAGCGGATTCGGCATGTCTTCCTGACGCATGGGCATGCCGACCATTCGGGTGGAGCGCATCACTGGCGTTCGGCGTGCGGTGCCCTCGTCTATGCCGGGGCGGAGACCGCGGCGATGGTCGCGGCCGGCGACGAGGCGGGACTGAGCGTCGATCGCGCGCGTCGCTCCGGCGTCTATCCCGCCGACTACAGCTACACGGCCTGTCCGATCGATCGCGTCCTCGACGCAGACGTCGCGGTGCGCATCGGCGACGTCGTGGTGCGCCTCGTTCCGACGCCCGGACATTCTCGCGACCACGTCTCCTACCTCGTCGAGACCCCGCGCCGCCGCATCCTGGTCGCGGGCGATGCGCTCTTTCACGGCGGCAAGGTCGCGATCCAGGACATCGTGGATTGCGACGTGGCGTCCATCTGTGCGAGCGTCCGGCGCATAGCGGCGCTCGAGTTCGATGCGTTGCTCCCCGGGCACCTCGCCTTCAGCCTCAGTGACGGCCGGCGGCACGCGCTGGCGGCGCTGGCCCATGTCGAGCAGATGCACTGCCCCCCATCGATCATCTAGCGCCGGGCCGCGGCTGAGCCGGGAGGTGCCGTTCGCCGCGATGTGGGCGACCACCGGATTCATGGCGCGCAAGTCGCTCGCTTGGCAGTGCGCCCGAAGGCCTTGGGCGGCACGACCGGCCCCGTAGGCTTACGGGCATGCACCTTGGCGGCGCCACCGGTGCGGGGCAGCCGATCGCTGCCGCGGTCAGGCGTCCCGCATCCCTCCGAACATCATGGCCGACAGGCCGCCGTCGACCGTGACGGTGGAGCCCGTCACGTAGCGGGAAGCGTCCTCGGCGAGGAAGACCGCCGCGCCGGCGATGTCTTCGGGCACGCCCGCCCGCTGCAGGGCCACCTCGCGGCGGACCTCGGCCCCAAGCTTCGGCGCTTCGTAGATGCCCTTGGCGCTGGGAACCTCGATCGGTCCCGGTGCGATCATGTTGCAGCGGATCCCGATCGGTCCGAGGTCCACGGCCATGGCGCGCGTGAGCATCGCCACGCCGCCCTTCGCCGCGACATAGGCCGCCGCGTTCGGCTCGGAGATGAAGCTGTTCACCGAACCGATCGTGATGATGCTCCCCGCCGTACCCGCCTGGGCCATCGTCCGGGCGGCGGCGCGACAGGTGAGGAAGGTGCCGGTCAGATTCACGCCGATGTAGCGGTCCCAATCGTGATCGGTGAGATCGAGGAAGTTCCCCGTGCCCCACTTGAGCGCCCCGCAGGCGACGAACACGTCGAGCCCACCGAGCGTCGACACGGCTTCCGCCATCGTCCTTTCGACCATCTCGCGATCGGCCAGATCGGAAGCCAGCGGAACGATCGCGCCACTCGGCCAGCTCATGGCTTCGAGCGGTGCCGCGAGGTCCATTGCGACGACGTGCGCCCCTTCCTCGGCAAAGGCGAGCGCGATCGCCCGGCCGATGCCTCCGGCCGCACCGGTGACGATGCAGCGCTTGTCGCGCAGCCGGCCTGAGGTCGTCATTCGAAGCGCTCCCCGGTTTCGGCATCGAAGAGATGGACCCGCGAGGGATCGACCGAGAGGCGAATCGCCTGCCCCGGGCGGAACACCTCGCGGCCGCGGAGCACCGAGACGATCTCCTCTCCGTCGACGTCGACGATCAGGTGCTGTTCCGGGCCGATCGGCTCGACGACGCGCACCGTCGCTGAGAGCGCGGACTTGTCGTCCGGCGTCGCGATGGGCAGGTTCTCCGGCCTTATGCCGAGCACCGCGGGGCCGGCATGTCGAACTGCGGAGGGAAGGACGAGTCCGCCGCCGGTGCGGAAGGCGCCGTCCGACAGGGTGCCCGCGAGGAAGTTCATGGCCGGCGACCCGATGAAGCCCGCCACGAAAATGTTGCGCGGCCGATCGTACAGTTCCAGCGGCTCGCCGATCTGCTCTATGATTCCGTCGCGCATCACCACGATCCGGTCGGCCATGGTCATGGCCTCGATCTGGTCGTGGGTCACGTAGATCGTCGTCGTCTTCAGTCGCTGATGCAGTTCCTTGATCTCGGCCCGCATCTTCACGCGGAGCTTCGCGTCGAGGTTCGACAGCGGCTCGTCGAAGAGGAACACCTGCGGGTCGCGGACGATCGCCCGACCCATCGCCACGCGCTGGCGCTGCCCGCCCGAAAGCTGCTTGGGTTGACGCTCGAGGAGCGGTTGAAGGCCGAGGATGCCCGCCGCCTGGGAAACCCTGGTTCCGATCTGCTCCTTTGCCACCTTCGCCAGGCGGAGCGCGAAACTCATGTTCGAGGCGACCGTCATGTGCGGGTAGAGCGCGTAGCTCTGAAACACCATCGCGATGTTGCGGTCCTTTGGCGGCACGTCGTTGACGACTTGCTCGCCGATGCGGATCTCGCCGCCGGAGACATCCTCGAGGCCGGCGACCATGCGCAGAAGCGTCGACTTCCCGCAGCCGGACGGTCCCACCAGGGTCACGAACTCGCCATCCGCGATCGTGAAGGAGACCCCGTGCAGGATCTCCGCGGACCCGTACCGCTTGCGCAGGGCATGGATGGATACGCTGGACATGCGCTACTTACCTCGCCGTTTCGTCATCGCCGCCTCCAACCGAGCCGCGTCTCCACCCGTTCGGACGCCGTCAGGACGGCGTGGACGTAGTAGTCGCGATTCGCCAGGGCCTTCTGTTCCGGCAGGACGACTGCAAGCGTGGCGACGCAGGCTCCCTCGGTATTCACGATCGGCGACGCGATCGTGGCGATCCGGAAGTCGTTGCGGCCGACATCGATCGATACGCGAGCATGCAGCGCGCGCTGCGAAAGTTCGGCCAGCGCCTTCACGGTCATCGCGCGATCGGCCGGGGGCTGGTGCTTGAGGCTCCGATTGAGGACGGCGATCCTGTCGCCTTCCGCCAGGTGGCCGATGAGCAAGGGCCCCGATGCGCTCTGGGACAGCGGAACCCTGGTCCCGAGTTCGGACTTCACGCGATAGTGCCCCGGGCCGTCCGCAACCGCGAGGACCACGACGTCATCGTTGTCCCGGGCACACACCTGCACCGTCTCGCCGATCTCCCGGCTGAGATCCTCCATCTCCCGCCGGGCTTCCTCGAGGAAGTCGAGGGAGCGCGCATAGGCGAGCCCGTAATGATAGAGCCTCGGTCCGAGCCAAACCGTGCCGTCGGGGCGCCGCGCGAGGATCTCGCGCTGCACCATCTGGTCGAGGACCAGATACGTGGTGGAGAGCGGCACGCCGATGGTCTTGGCAATGGCATAGCCACTTGCCGCGGTGTTCGTTTCGTAGAGGTGGTCGAGGATCTGCAGCGTTCGGTCCATTCGGCCGACGCGACTTCGACGCGAGGGCGCTGCCGCATCCTGCTTCGGCTCCGCGCCCTGACGAACCACGGCACTGACCTTTTTCACGCTCTGCCTCTCCCGGCCGGGCGAGTCCCGGCTACCTCATGTCGACGGACTATTCCACAAATCAGCAATCTAGTACACAGCTATGGTGTATGGTATGTTCTGCAAAGATGGGGGCCGCCCGCGAGAGGGTGCCACGCAAGGCCATGGAAGGAAGGAACCAAGGGGATGGACACCGCCCAACCGGCGCTCGACGAATTCAAGGGTCATCCGGGCGCTGACGGAATGGCCACGCAGCTCAAGGACATCAAGAAGAAACTTCCCCTGCGGGTCCTGTCCGAGGAGGACTGGAATCACTGGGTCACCAAGGGGTTCGTCATCGTTCGGCAGGCTATCCCCATGGAGAAGGTCGAACGCACGATCGATATCATCTGGCGGTTTGAGGAGAAGGATCCGAAAGACCCTGCCACCTGGTATGCTCCCCAGCGCCGCGCGCATGGCCGGGAGGAGCTGAACAACTCCGGCATGGTGGAAATCTACAACCATCAGTATCTCTGGGACAACCGCCAGGAGCCGAGAATCTACAACGCCTATGTCGACATCTGGGACCGCGAGGATCTCTGGGTTGCGATCGACCGGGCCAATCTCCTGCCGCCGAAGAAGACGCCCGGCAACGAGACCGGCTTCATCCACTGGGATGTGAACACCAACCTCCGGCCCTTGCCGATCAGCGTCCAGGGCGTGCTCAGCCTCGTCCGGCAGGACAAGGAGATCGGCGGTTTCCAGTGCGTGCCGGAATTGTTCTACAATTTTGAAGAGTGGGTGAAGACCCAGCCGGCGGACCGCAATCCGATGATGCCGGACATAACTGGGATGACCATCGAGAACGTGGAGATGGGGCCGGGCGACCTCCTCATCTTCAACAGCCTGCTCGCCCACGGCGTCCGCCCGAACCATTCGAAGGACCGGGTCCGCTTGGCCCAGTATCTGGCGATGTTTCCCGCGCGCGAGGAGGACGAGGCCGAGCGGCAGGAGCGCATCCGCCTTTGGCGCGAACGCGACCATCCCCGCGGGGGCTGGCCGGGGGACCCGCGGGAGTGGGAAAAGCACAATGCGGAAGTCGCCAAGCTCACGCCGCTGGGCGAGAGGCTCCTTGGCCTGAAGCGGTGGCACGAGACTTGAGTTCGCAGCCATAGCCGGCGACCTACCGGCAGGCCCCCCGCCCCAAAGGGCGGAAGGGGCCC
>JAEZEN010000224.1 GCA_023433185.1 Pseudomonadota bacterium
GCGTCATACCGCCTCCCTCAGACCGGCATGTTCGCGCGTAAGCGACAGCAGCATGCCGACGCAGATCGCCATGGCGAGCGCGGAGGAGCCGCCGTAGGAGATGAACGGCAGGGTCATGCCCTTGGCCGGCAGGATGGACAGGTTGACGCCGATATTGATCACCGCCTGCACGCCGAAGAGCACGACGAGCCCCGCCGAGGCGAGCCGGGTGAACGAGTCCTGGCTGCGCTGGCTGTTCGACAGGCCGCGGAGCACGACGAAGGCGAAGATCAGGACGAGGCCGATGCAGATGATGATGCCGAACTCCTCCGCGGCGACCGCAAAGATGAAGTCGGTATGGGCGTCGGGGAGGATGCGCTTTACCGTCCCCTCCCCCGGTCCGCGGCCGAGCCAGCCGCCGTTGGCGATGGAGTTCATCGCGGTATCGACCTGGAAGGTATCGCCGCTATGGGGCGCGAGGAAGCGGTTGATGCGGCCCGCCACGTGCGGGAGCATCGCGTAGGCGGTGAAGACGCCGCCGACGGCGACGCAGCCGAGCATGACGATCCACAGCCACGGCAGGCCCGCCATGAAGAAGATGGCGCCCCATACCACCGCGACCAGCATCGTCTGGCCGAAGTCCGGCTGGGCAACGAGCAGTGCGGCCACGATGACCAGGAGGATCAGCGCGAAGATGTTGCCCGGGATGTCGCCGCGCCGGGAGTTCTCGGAGAACAGCCACGCGCAGATGACGACGAAGGCGGGCTTCATGAACTCGGAGGGCTGGATCGACACGCCGGCGATGTTGATCCAGCGCCGCGATCCGTTGTTCTCGACGCCGACGATCAGCACGGCGAGCATGAGGGCCAGGGAGATGCCGAGGATCACAAGCGCGACCCGCCTCGCCTGGCGCGCCGAGAGGAAGGAGGTGGCGAGCATCACCGCGAGGGCGGGGAGAAAGAAGAAGAGATGGCGGTTGACGAAGTGAAAGCTGTCATAGCCGAGGCGCTCGGCGACCGCCGGACTCCCGGCGAGCGACAGGACGATGCCGCCGACCATCAGGGCCATGACACCGCCGAGCAGCGGGCGATCGACGGTCCACCACCAATCGGCGAACTGGGAGCGGTCGGCACGACTGACCATCAGACTGCTTCCTCCTCGCGGGACCTGACACCGTCGAGCGCAAGGACGAGCGCCCGGAACGCATCGCCGCGCTTCTCGAAATTGGGGAACTGGTCGTACGACGCGCAGGCCGGCGACAGGAGCACGACCGACTCGGCGGCGGGGTCGCGGGCCGCGTCCTCGGCGGCACGGGCGAGCGCCTCGGCAAGCGTGCCGGAACGGTCGACCGGCAGCGCCGCGCCGATCGTCGCCGCGAACTGCTCCATCGCCTCGCCGATCAGGTAGGCCCCGGCGATGCGCGGGAAGCAGCCGGCGAGGCTCTCGATGCCGCCCTCCTTGGGGCGCCCCCCGGCGATCCAGTATATCCGCCCGAAGCTCTTCAGGGCCTTCTCGGCGGCATCGGCATTGGTCGCCTTCGAATCGTTGACGAAGAGGACCCGGCCACGGCGGCCGACCTGCTCCATGCGGTGCGGGAGGCCGGCGAAGCTGCGGAGGCCGGCGACGATCAGGTCGTCGGCCAGTCCCAGGGCACGGAGGACGGCCACCGCGGCGGCCGCGTTCTGCGCATTGTGCTCGCCGCGGAGCGCGGGAATCCCGCCGAGCACGGCGAATGGCCTCACCGCGCCGTCGTCGGCGACGAAGATCCGCGCCGCATCGGCGAAGACGCCCCGGGCGAGCGGGCGGCGGGCCGATACCCGGACCACGCTGCCGCCGGCCTCGGCGATGCGGTCGGCAATCGCCTGCGTGAAGTCGTCATCGACGGCGACGACGGCGGTGCGCGCCTCGGCCACCAGCCGCTCCTTGAGGCCGGCATAGCGCGCCATCGTCCCGTGGCGGTCGAGATGGTCGGGGGTGACGTTGAGAAGGAGGCCGACCGTCGGATCGAGCGATGGCGCGAGGTCGATCTGGAAGGAAGAGACCTCGACGACGTGGTAGCGGCCCATGCGCGGGGGATCGAGCGCCAGCACCGGCACGCCGATATTGCCGCCGAGCTGCACGTCGCGACCGGCCGCGGCGAGCACATGGGCGATGAGTGCGGTGGTCGTCGACTTGCCGTTGGTGCCGGTGATCGCGACGAAGGGCGCGTCGGGGACGTTGCGGCGTCGCTCGCGGCAGAAGATCTCGATATCGCCGATGATCGCGACACCAGCGGCCTCGGCGCGGCGAACCGTCCAGTGCGGCTCGGGATGGGTGAGCGGCACGCCCGGGGCGAGCACCAGCGCCTCGAAGCCGGACCAGTCGGCGGCCTCGAGATCGACGATGGCGACGCCGGCAGCGGCGGCCGCCTCGCGCGTTGCCGCATGATCGTCCCAGGCCGACACCTCGGCCCCGCCCGCGGCGAGCGACGCGGCGGTCGCGCGGCCGCTTCCGCCGAGGCCGAAGACCGCGACCGACTTGCCTTCGAAGCTGGTGGCCGGGATCATCGCGCGCTCACCGGATCTTCAGGGTCGAGAGCCCGATGAGGGCGAGAACCACGGCGATGATCCAGAAGCGGATCACGATCTGCGGCTCCTTCCACCCCATCTGCTCGAAGTGATGGTGGATCGGCGCCATCCTGAAGACGCGGCGGCCGAACATCTTGAAGGAGAAGACCTGGATGATGACCGACAGCGCCTCGAGCACGAAGAGGCCGCCGATGATGACGAGGACGATCTCGTGCTTGGTGGCGACGGCCACGGCACCGAGCATGCCGCCGAGCGCCAGCGAGCCGGTGTCGCCCATGAAGATCGCGGCCGGCGGCGCATTGAACCAGAGGAACCCGAGGCCGGCGCCGATCACCGCGCCGCACAGCACCGCAAGCTCGCCGGTGCCCTGGACGAAGTGGATCTGGAGGTAGTCGGCGAAGACCGCGTTGCCCGAGAGATAGGCGATGATCCCGAAGCTTCCGGCCGCGATCATCACCGGGACGATGGCGAGGCCGTCGAGGCCGTCGGTGAGGTTGACGGCATTGCCGGCGCCGACGATGACGAAGGCCGCGAACGGCACGAAGAAGATGCCGAGGTTGAGGACGAAGTCCTTGACGAAGGGAAAGGTC
>JAEZEN010000228.1 GCA_023433185.1 Pseudomonadota bacterium
GGCGCCGATGGCGCGATGGCTAGAGGTCGACGACCTTGTCCGGGTCACCGGGCTTCATGGCGCGCCGGTCGCGCATGAAGCGGTCGAACTCCTCCTGGTCGCGAGCGCGGCGGAGATTGGCCATGAACGTCTCGAATTCACGGCGCTCCTCCTCAAGCTTCCGACGCTCTTCCTCGAGGCGCTTCATCTCGCGCTCGCGGTACTCGTCGAAGGCGACGTTGCCGCTCCGGGAGAAGCCGCTGCGCGACCCGCCGCAGCCCCGCGAACGACCGGAGAACTCGTTGCGGAAATCCTGCTTCATGCCTTCGAAGTGGCGACGCAGTTCCGGCACGCGATGACCCCAGATGATGTAGGCCAGCATCGCGAGGCCGAGCGGCCAGAACACGATGAAGCCAATGACCATCAGGGCGATGGTGAGCGGCGTCCAGGCAGGACGCAGGGCATAGGCGTTGATCACTGTCTTCGGTCTCCCCTCTCTGAGTGGCAGAACCGGAAGTGGTGATCACCGGGCCGTGATTCAAGAAAAACCGGTTCGCGGTCGGCCGTCCCGCTGTCGGTTGGCAGCCGTCGGCCAGAGGTGCTGTCGCAGCAGTCCCGCGCCGCGCTGCCGAGGGCGTCAGTGCTTTCCGCGGCCCCCCGGGCCACGCTTCCGGGTGACCCGCGCGGCGGCGCTCGCCGCCTTCGCGCCGGGAGGTTCATCGGACACGGCGATGGCATGGCCGTTGGCGCTGCCGTTGCCGTTGGCCGAGCGCTGGGCGGGGTGCGAGAAGGTGCGGACGAAGTCGCGGATGCGCGGCGCGATCTCGGCCCGGAAGCGCGAACCGTTGAAGACGCCGTAGTGCCCGACCTTCGGCTGGAGGTAGTGGGCGCGACGGTCGTCCGGGATACCGGTGCAGATGTCCTGGGCAGCCTCGGTCTGCCCGACGCCCGAAATGTCGTCGTTCTCGCCCTCGACCGTGAACAGGGCGACACGGCGGATGAGGCCGGGGTCGACGGGTTCGCCGCGGTGCATCATCTCGCCCTTCGGCAGGGCATGCCGAAGGAAGACCGTATCCACGGTCTGGAGATAGAACTCGGCGGTGAGATCCATCACCGCGAGATACTCGTCGTAGAAGTCGCGGTGCTTTTCGGCCGAGTCGCCATCGTTCTCGACGAGATGGCGGAACAGATCGCGATGCGCCTCGACATGTCGGTTCAGATTCATGCTGAGGAAGCCGGAGATCTGCAGGAAGCCGGGATACACCTCGCGCAGGAAGCCGGGATGCGGGAACGGCACCGACATGATGACGTTGCGCCGGAACCAGTCGAGGTCGTGGGTGTTGGCGAGGGTGTTGACCGCGGTCGGGTTGCGGCGGGTGTCGATCGGACCGCCCATCAGCGTCATCGTGGCGGGGACGTGGCGGTCGTCCCGCGCCTCCATCACCGCCGCGGCGGCCAGTACCGGTACCGAGGGCTGGCAGACCGCCATCACATGCGTCCCCTCGCCGAGGAAGTGGAGCATCGAGATGACGTAGTCGATGTAGTCGTCGAGGTCGAAGCGCCCCTCGGCGAGCGGCACCATGCGCGCATCGGCCCAGTCGGTGATGTAGGTGTCGTGATCGGGCAGCATTGTCTCGACGGTGCCGCGCAGCAGCGTCGCGTAGTGCCCGGACATCGGCGCCACGATCAGGAGCTTCGGCTGCGGCCGGGCATTGGCCCGCACCGTCTTCTCGAAACGCAGCAGCCGGCAGAACGGCCGTTCCCAGACCGTACTTTCCACCACCGGCACGCGCTCGCCATGGTAGGTGGAGGTCGCGATACCGAACGCGGGCTTGCCGTAGCGCCGGGTCGTGCGCTCGAAAAGCTCCGCCGCTGCCGCGATGTTGCGCCCCAGCGGCGTGTGCGAGAACGGGTTGAGCGGGTTCTTGAAGTAGAGCCGTGTCGCGTCGGCCGCGGCCCGAAACGGGCTCAAGGCCGCATGGTTCATCTCGTAGAGGTGGTAGTACAAAGACCCTGGCCCTCGCTGTCGCCGCGTTCCGCCTACGCGGTCTTTTGCATTGCAAAAAGAATAGGGTGGTCCTACGCGTCAACGCAAGGACAAGTTTGGCCGCCAGGTCGGACCTGCGGGGGCGCAGCCGGCCGGGCGTCGTGTCGGCGACGCATTTCCTCCCGGAGGTCCCGCCAGCGATGGACGATTCCGCCAACGCCCGCCTCCGCGACGGGGAGCCGCTGCCGGAGGGCGACTTCGCCGGCCGGAGCCTGCGGCTGCAGACCCTCATCCGCCTGCGCTGGCTGGCCGTCGCGGGCCAGTCGGTGGCCGTCGCCGTGGTCCATTTCGGCCTCGGCTTCCCGCTGCCGCTGGTCTGGTGCATCGGCCTCATCGCCCTCTCGGCGGCGTTCAACATCGCACTGCGCATCGCGTACCCCGCGAGCCACCGCCTGCGGGCCGAGCCGGCCTTCCTCATGCTCTCCTACGATGCGCTGCAGCTCGGCGCGCTCCTCTTCCTCACCGGCGGCCTCGACAACCCGTTCGCCATCCTGCTGCTGGTGCCGGTGATCGTTTCGGCGACGACGCTCGCGCCGTTCCCCACGATGCTGCTCGGCACGATCGTCGTGGTGGTCGCGACGGTGCTCGCGGTCAGCCATCTGCCCCTGCCGTGGAACCCCGGCGAGACCCTCGTCCTGCCCCAGGTCTACACCGTCGCGGTATGGGTGGCTCTGGTCTCGACATGCGCCTTCACCGGCACCTATGCCTTCCAGGTGGCGGAGGAATCGCGGAAGCTCGCCCGCGCGCTCAACGCGACCGAAATGGTCCTCGCCCGCGAGCAGCATCTCTCGGCGCTGGACGGCCTGGCCGCGGCCGCCGCGCACGAACTCGGGACGCCGCTCGCCACCATCGCCCTCGTCTCGCGCGAGCTGCAGCGCGAGATGGCGCCCGACGATCGCCACGCCGAGGACATCGCCCTCCTCAACAGCCAGGCCCAGCGCTGCCGCGACATCCTCGGCAAGCTCACCTCGATGTCCGGCGAACTCGACGTGTCCATCGCCCGCCAGCCGGTGACCCATCTGCTCGAGGAGGCGGTCGAACCCTACCGCGCCTTCGGCACGGAGATCGCGATCCTGCCGCCCGAGGCGAAAGGTCCCGAACCCGTCGGACGGCGCAACCCGGCGGTCATGCAGGCCTTCGCCAATCTCATCGAGAACGCAGTGGACTTCGCCGACAGCCGCGTCGAGATCGGCATCGCCTGGGACGAGCGCAGCGTGGCGGTCACCATCGCCGATGACGGACGCGGCTTCACGCCCGCCATCCTGTCGCGGATCGGCGAGCCCTATGTGACCACCCGCGGCCCGAGCGGCGACGACCGTGCCGACCACGAGGCCGGCGGCCTCGGGCTCGGCCTCTTCATCGCCAAGACGCTTCTCGAACGGACCGGCGCGCGCCTGACCTTCGGCAACGCCGAGGCGCCGGGGCACGGGGCCATCGTGCGCGTCGCCTGGCCGCGGGCCCGGGTCGAACAGGATGCCGACGCCCTGACATCCGACGGGCGGGCCCGTGCGTGATGCTTGCGGGGTCGGGGAATCCGCCTATAACCCTTAAAAGTTGACGGGAGAGGACTTATTTCCCCAACTGCGGGGACAAGGAATGCCCGAAACCAGCCAGAACAGTTCCGCAGACATGTCACTCCTGATCGTCGATGACGACAAGCCGTTCCTCCAGCGCCTTGCGCGCGCCATGGAAACCCGCGGCTATGTCGTCGATACTGCAGACACCGTCGCCGAAGGCATCCGGAAGGTCGAGGCCGGCCCGCCGGCCTATGCGGTCGTCGACATGCGCCTCGAGGACGGCAACGGCCTCGAGGTCATCGACCTCATCCGCCGCCGCCGGCCCGATTCCCGCATGATCGTCCTCACCGGCTACGGCAACATCGCCACCGCCGTGACCGCCGTGAAGCTCGGCGCGATCGATTATCTCGCCAAGCCGGCCGACGCCGACGACGTTCACCACGCGCTGACCCGGGACCCGGAGACCAAGGCCGAGCCGCCCGAGAACCCGATGTCGGCCGACCGGGTGCGCTGGGAGCATATCCAGCGCGTCTACGAACTCTGCGACCGGAACGTCTCGGAGACCGCCCGCCGCCTCAACATGCACCGCCGCACGCTCCAGCGCATCCTCGCCAAGCGCGCCCCGCGCTAGTCCGGACCACCAGGCTCAGGAGACGGCCAGGGGCCGGGCGCCGCCCTGCCGTGGGGCCTCGTCAAAGCTGCGGATGCCGAGGAGCGCGGTGGCGAGCGCCACCACGCCGGCCCCGACCGAGATCCAAAATCCGGACTGCGCGCCGAAGGCATCGATCACGTAGCCCGAGGAAATCGAGCCGAAGGCCATGCCGAGACCGATCCCGGTCATCCCCCAGGTGATCCCCTCGGTGAGCTGGCTGCTGGGCACCCGCCGCTCGATCAGCCCGAAGGCGGCGATGAAGGTCGGCGACACCGCACCGCCGGCGAGGAACAGCGCCACGCCCAGCGCCGGGATGCTGCCGACGAAGAGCGGCAGCAAGGTCGTCAGCATCACGAAGGTGACGGCGACGACCAGCTGGCGGGGCAGCGGCATGGCGATCCGCCGCATCCCGTACACCACGCCCACGACCAGCGAGCCGAGCGCGTAGCCGGCGAGGATCAGGCTCGCCGCGCCGGTATCGCCGAGCGCCTCGGAATAGGCGATGACCGACACTTCCGCGGTGCCGAAGATCGTGCCCACCGCGGCGAGCATGATCGCGACCGTGCGCACCGGCGGCAGCCGGATCGCCGATGCCATGGCGATCTCCGGAGCGGGATGGACGGGCGGCTCGGTGCGCCGCTGGATGACGAAGAGCGTGGTTCCGATCGCAAGGATGATCGCGGCGAAGAGCGGCCCGGCCTCGGGAAAAAGCGACAGCGACAGGCCGATCGAGAGCACCGAGCCGGCGATGTAGGTGACCTCGTCGAGGACCGACTCGAAGGCGAAGGCGGTGTGGAGCTGCGGCATGCCGCGGTAGATCTCGCTCCAGCGCGCCCGCACCATGGCGGCGATGCTGGGCATCACGCCGGCGCCCAACGCCGTCAGGAACAGGAGCCATACCGGGCCGCCGAAGCGGTTCGTCGCGATCAGCCCGAGGAAGGCCGCTACCGAGACCGCGGTGACCGGTGCCAGCACCCGGCCCTGGCCGTGACGATCGACGAAACGTGATATGCGCGGCGAGACCAGCGCGTTGGTCAGGGCGAAGGTTGCGGCAACCGCGCCGGCGAGCGCATAGCGGCCTTCGGTCTGGCTGATCATGGTGACGATGCCGATGGTGACCATGGCGAGCGGCAGGCGCGCCAGCAGGCCGGCCGCGGAGAAGGCGGCCGCGCCGGGCGCGCGGAAGATCTCGACATAGGGATTCGCCATGGAACACTTCCATTCACATACGATGCGTATGCCAATCGGATAATTGCATACCACGCGTATGTCAATTAAATATACGCCACGTATGTGAAAGGTTGACGATGGCGCAGAGGCAAAGGGCGGCCATGATCGCCGAAACCCGTGCGAAGCTGGTCGCGGCGGCGCGGCGGGCTTTCGGCACGGTGGGCTATGCCGATGCCTCGATGGACGACTTCACCGCCGAGGCGGGCCTGACGCGCGGTGCCCTATACCATCATTTCGGGGGAAAGAGGGGGCTCCTCGAAGCGGTGATCACGGCGATCGACGCCGAGATGAGCGCGCGGCTGGCGGAGGTCTCGGCCGCCGCTGCAACGCCCTGGCAGGGCTTCGTCGACGAGTGCATCGCCTATGTCGAGATGGCGCGCGAGCCAGAGATCCAGCGCATCATGCTGCGCGACGGCCCGGCCGTGCTCGGCGATCCCGCCGCCTGGCCAAACCAGAATGCGTGCATCCGTTCGCTGACCGCGAACCTCGAACGGTTCGTCGAGGATGGCACGCTGCCCCCGCTCGACGCGGAGGCGGCAGCCCGCCTCCTCAACGGCGCCATGCTCTCGGCATCGCTGTGGATCGCCCACGCACCGGACCCCGAGGCGACGACGCGGCGGGCCGTGGATGCCTTCAAGCTGATGCTCGCATCGCTCCGGACCTAATCCAGGACGATCGCCGAGAGGAGCCGGCCGTAGTCGGCTTCGCCGCGATGGGTCGCGCGGCGGTAGGAGAAGAATCGTTCCTCGTCGGCATAGGTGCAGAGGCCGAGATCGGCGGACAGCACCCCGGCCGCGGTGAGGCGCGCGGCGATGAAACCGGGCAGGTCGAAGAAGGCGTGGCCGGGCCGGGTGGCGGGCAGGAAGAAGGCGCTGCTCGCCGGGTTGACCTTGACGAAGGCCTCCACCAGCTCTTCGCCGACCTCGTAGTTGCGCTGACTGATGGTCGGGCCGATGACGGCGACGATCCTCTGGCGCGTCGCGCCGAGATCCTCCATCGCGCGGACGGTCGATTCAAGGATGCCGCCCAGCGCCCCGCGCCATCCGGCATGGGCGGCGGCAACGACGCGGGCAGTCGGATCGGCGAACAGGATCGAACCGCAGTCGGCGGTGCCGACGCCGACGGCGACGCCGCGCCGCGCGGTCACCACGGCATCGGCCTTCGGTCCCTGCCCCGTCTCCCACACCCGGTCGACCACGACCGCGATGTCGCCGTGGACCTGGTAGGGCGTCGCCAGGCGGTCCGGTCCGACGCCCAGGGTGCGCGCGGCCCGCGCCCGGTTCTTGAAGACGAACCCCTTGTCGTCCTGCGAACCGACGCCGCAATTGAGACTTCGGTAGATGCCGGAGGACACCCCGCCGATGCGGGTGAAGAAGGCATGACGAACGCCGGGCACCGCCTCGAGGAGGCCATGGGTCAGAGGCTTCGGCTTCACCGCCTCGCCGCTCCAGGCGACCCGACCCGATCTCAACATCCTGACGCCCTCAAACGCTGCCCACGCTCAACCATCGTCGTCGAAGGCGGGGAGCGCAAGGCCGGAATGCGAAACGGCGAGAACCTTGAAGAGGGCTCCCATCGCGTCCGGAGCCGTGAGCCGCCGGACGGCGGCGCGGATCGCCGCGGCCGTCGCGGCATCCATATCCGCAGCGAGCCGTTCGGCGCGGGCACGGATGCCGACGCGGGCGAGGAATTCCCCCTGCCCGATCACCCTCCGGGGCCGGGCACCGGCCGCTGCCGCCGCCCGGGAGAGGGCGCCGAAGTCGACATGCGCCGTCAGGTCGGCCGCCCCGGGCTCGGCCAGCGGCTCGGCATGGGCGTGGCCGCGGACGGCCTGCAGGGTGTCGCCGAAGGCAGGCCCCTCGTAGCCGTAGTCGACGGCGAGCAGGGCGCCGCCATCCCGCGCGAGGCGCCCGGCGAGGGCCGCCATGATCGCGGTCGCCGCGGGCGAGACCTCCACGACGGCGCCGGATTCACCTCTCCCCCGGTGGGAGAGGTCGCGAGCCAAGCGTGCGGGTGAGGGGGAAGGTGGCACCGATTCCGAGGTGGTGGCCTCCTTCACCCCTGCCCTCTCCCACCAGGGGAGCGGGAGAGCGGCTTCCGCCGCCACGGCCCGCAATCCGAAGGCCAGGCTGCCATCCGGGCCGAGCCCGACCATCCGCTCGGCCCACCCGTCGCCGGTGCGGACATACTGGCGAACGGGCAGCGCATCGAAGAACTCGTTGGCGATGACGATGAGAGGACCGGCCGGGAGCGCGGCAACCTCGTCGTGCCAGGTCACGGCGACCCCGGTCAGCGCCTGCTCCTGCCGCGCCCGGAGCCGCGGGCTGGTCTCGACCAGATGCACCCCGGCCGCGGCGCCGAAGGCCGGGCGGATGCGGGCGGCACGGAGCAGGTCGGCCATCAGGGTGCCGCGCCCGGGGCCCAGTTCGGCGAGGACGAAGGACCGCGGCGAGCCCATCGCCATCCAGGTCGAGACCGCCCAGAGGCCGATCAGCTCGCCGAACACCTGGCTCACCTCGGGGGCGGTGACGAAATCGCCGTCGCGTCCGAAGGCTTCGCGGACCATGTAATAGCCGTGCTCGGGATCGCCGAGGCAGAGCGCCATGTAGTCGGCGACGGTGAGCGGCCCGGTGCGGGCGATGAGGGCGGCAATGCGCCGGCCGAGCGGCGTCACGCCGCGGCGCTTCCCGCAGGCTTCCGGCGCGATGCCCACACCATGAGTGCGACACCGGCGACGACCATCGGGATCGAGAGCAGCATGCCCATGGTCAGCCCCCCCGCGAGATAGCCGATATGGATGTCGGGCTCGCGGAAGAACTCGACGAATGTCCGGGCGAGACCGTAGCCGGTGGCGAAGGCGCCGGCGACGAAGCCCGGCTGCCGGAGCTTGCCCATGCGGTTGGTGAGGAGCCTGAGAACGAGAAAGAGGACGAGGCCTTCGAGGAGCGCCTCGTAGAGCTGGCTCGGATGGCGCGGCTCCGGGCCGCCGGCCGGGAACACGAAGGCCCATGGCACATCGGTCACCCGGCCGTACAGTTCGCCGTTGATGAAGTTTGCCAGGCGTCCGAGGAACAGCCCGAAGGTCACCGACGGCGCGATGACGTCGATCAGCGACCATGTCGGGATGCGCCGCACCCGGGCGAAGATCATCATCGCCAGAACGGTGCCGAGGAAGCCGCCGTGGAACGACATGCCGCCGTGCCAGACGGCGAAGATCTCGAGCGGGTTCTCGAGGAAGCGCAGCAGATCATAGAAGAGCACGTAGCCGACCCGGCCGCCGAGGATGATGCCCACCGCGCACCAGACGACGAAGTCGTCGATGTCGGCGGGCTTCATGGGCGATCCGGCGGGGCCCCAGATCGCCGTGTTGCGCACCAGGGTCTTGGCGTACCACCAGCCGAGGAAGATGCCGACGATGTAGGAGAGGGCATACCAGCGGATGGCGATCGGCCCGACCTCGACGAGCACCGGATCGATGATGGGAAAGGGTATGGCAAAGAGCGTCATCGGGCCTCTCGATCCGTCCATGCCCCCGCATTCGGACGGCGCCGACCTTGTCGCACCGCGCCGCCGGACCGGCAAGACCGCTTGCGGGCGGCGGCGGCGATCCCCATAACTACCGGCGAGCGGCCACCGGCCGCCGCCGAAGGAGACCTGCGATGACCCAGACCTCGAACCGCCTGTTCGACGAACTGGCCCGCCTGATGACCGATGCCGCCAACGTCGCTCAGGGCGTGCAGCGCGAGGCCTCGACCGCATTCCGCAGCCAGGCGGACCGCTGGGTCAACGAACTCGACCTCGTGCGGCGGGACGACTTCGAGGCGGTGCGCGAGATGGCATCGCGGGCCCGCGCCGAGAACGAGCGGCTGGCGGAGCGCGTCGCCGCCCTGGAGGCGCAGATCGCCGCCCTCGCCGGCAAGGATGAAGCCACTTCCGGCGCCGAGGCGGAGGCGGCTGCGAAGCCGAAGCGGACGCCGCGGGCTGCGAAGCCGGCGGACGGATAGGCCGCGGCGCGGCGCATCCTTGCTGTTTCTGTGAAAAAACCACAATTGCACAGCAACGAGTGGTGGCTCGGTCGCCGTAAGCCCCTATATACTGATTCTTAACGGAGATTCGGGTCGGCGCATCCGGGCTTCGTTGTCGCGCAGGCTCTCGGGCCGGTCAGTCGCGGGAAATGCGAGCGCGTCCAAGGCTTCGTGAATGACCCTTATCGACTTCGAACAGGATCGCCAGTCACATCCGGTGGATGTGATCGAGCAGATCGCTGCGCTGAACGACTGGACGTTCGACCGGGCCGGGGACGACGAGATCACCATCTCGGTGGCCGGCGGCTGGGCGGACTACCACGTGTCCTTCTCGTGGATGGAGGATCGCGAGGCGATCCACCTCGCCTGCGCCTTCGACCTCAAGGTCCCCGATACGCGCAAGATCGAGGTGATGCGTCTCATCACGTCGGTCAACGAGCAGCTCTGGATCGGCCATTTCGACCTCTGGAGCAGCGAGGGCGTGGTGATGTTCCGCCAGGCGCTGCTGCTCTCGGGCGGCGCCGAGCCGAACACCTCGCAGGTCGAGCGCCTGCTGGTCACCGCCATCGAGGCCTGCGAGCGCTACTTCCAGGCCTTCCAGTTCGTGGTGTGGGCCGGCAAGGATGCGGCCGAGGCGCTCGAAGGCGTCCTCTTCGAAACCGTCGGCGAAGCCTGACCCCTCAGCGCAGCCGGCGCGCCAGCGTCATCCCGTCCCCCACCGGCAGGAGGACCACGTCGACCCGGTCGTCGATCGCCAGCTTCGCATTGAGCAGGCGGATCGCGGCGACGCCGTCCTCCGAAGCGCTCGGGTCCACCACCCGGCCGGCCTGCAGCATGTTGTCGAAGGCGATCAGGCCGCCGACCCGCACGAGCTTGAGGCAGGCTTCGTAGTAGCCGTCATATTCGGGCTTGTCGGCATCGATGAAGGCGAAGTCGAAGGTGGATGCCCCGCCATCGGCAAGAAGCGCCGCGAGGGTGTCGAGGGCCGGCCCGATGCGGAGGTCGATCTTCTCCGCGACGCCCGCCTCGCACCAGTGCGCGCGTCCGATCGCCGTCCACTCCTCGCTCACGTCGCAGGCGGTCAAGCTGCCCTCGTCGGGCAGCGCGAGCGCCACGGCAAGTGCGCTGTAGCCAGTGAAGGTGCCGATCTCGAGCGTCCTTCGTGCTCCCATGAGGCGGACGAGGAAGGCGAGGAACCGCCCCTGCTCCGGCGCGATCTGCATGCCGGCATTGCGCATGCCGCCGGTGGCGGCGCGGAGCTTCTCGAGGACCGGATGCTCGGGGGCGTGGGCCCCGACGACGTACTCATTGAGGAGAGGAGAGAGGCCGATCGATCCCCGGGACATGAAGGCTCCTTCAGGCTTCGGACGGCGTGATCACGGTGGTCGCCGGTATCGGCGGGGGCGGCGGCACGCGCCGCCCGAGCGTGAAGAGCCGCTCGAGGATGGTCAGTTCCCTTTCGGGCTTTTTGGCGACCTCGACATAGGCGATGACCATGCCGCGCTCATCCTCGTGCAGGCGGAAATAGTTGAGGCGGAAGGAGGGGTAGAAGACCCCGGGCAGGTAGCCGAAGCGCACCGGCACCCGGTGCAGGATCTTCAACCACGTGCCGAGATTGGCGATGACCCGTCCGTCCGCCTCGCGCTCGAGGAAGGCGTGGTGGGTGTGGCCGAACAGGTAGACCGCGACCTCCGGATGGTCGGCGAAGACGGCGCGGGCGCGGATCTTGTAAGGCTCGTCCGACCGCTCGGCGACCGAGACAACCTCCGCGCCAGTGATCTGGAAGCGGCGGAGCGTGTTCCGGATGTCGTGCAGGACGACGATGCCGGGGATCGCCACGACGATCATGAAGAACATGATCAGCATGTTCACGAAGATCAGCACGTGGAGGATGTTGCCGACGAAGCCGAGCGCGCGGAACAGCGGGTTGTTGAGGAAGATGTTGCTGTCGATGACCCCCGCCAGCCGCAGTCCCTCGGTCACCACCGCGGCGAGGGTGAAGACGAAGAGGGCGAGGAAGATCGTGGCAACCGCCCGGATCACCCACCACATCTCGCGATAGAAGTAGTTCGAGAGGACCCATTCGGGGATCTGCTCGGTGGCGACCGAGCGGATGTCCTTGAGCCAGGTGCCGCGCCCGAACGAGGAGAGGCGGCTCGCGCCCGCCACGACGATCTCGGTGATGAAGTAGCCGATCGGCACGGCATAGAGGTTGCCGTAGTCCGGCGAGGCGTTGAACGTATCCGACTGCTGACCGTGCTCGACCCAGACCGTTCGGCCGCCGAGCTCGCGCCGGAGGCTCTCGGACGGGTCGAGTCGGATATTGTAGGCGGCGAGCTTCGGCGCGAAGGCGGGATCGCAGGCGAGGTCGTAGTCGTGGTTGCCCGCCATCATGGTGATCGTGATCTTCTCGCCGGTGCGCCGGATCTGGTCGAAGATCGGCTGATGATCGGCGATGATCTTGTCGAGCTTGGCGAGGCCCTTGACCGTCGTGGTCTCCCAGAAGCCGAAGGTGTCGCCGGCGATGATCAGCTCGGCGTCCTCGCCCTTGCCCTCGAGTTCGCGCAGGAATGCGATGAACTCTGCAGTGTAGTCGCAGTGACGTAGCTCGCCGTCGCCCCCGAAATGCAGGTCGCTGACGAAATAGAGGATTCGCGCCATTTCTCTCCGGTCACCGCCCCGAGACTAGCCGAAACCCGCCGCCTCAGGTGGAGGGCGTGCTGGTCGGGCTCTGGGCCCGTTTCGATCGCGCCCTTTCGATGCCGAGCCGGCGCTCGCGCCAGATGACGAACATCCCGGCAGCGATGACGATGCCGGCACCGATCAGGACGATGCCGCTCGGCCATGTCGCGAAGACGACCACCGAGACGATCAGCGACCACAGCATCGAGGTGTAGTCGAAGGGCGCGATCAGCGAGGCGTCGCCGAAGCGGTAGCTCTGGGTGAGGAACACCTGCCCGAGCCCGCCGAAGATGCCGGCGCCGACGAGCATCGCCAGATCCGGGCCGGTCGGCACGACCCAGCCGAAGGGCAGCGTGACGAGCCCGAAAAGCGCCGTGAACAGGGAGAAATACACGACGATGGTGGCGGCACTCTCGTAGCGGACGAGACTGCGAACCTGGGTCGCGGCCAGCGCCGCGAGGACCGCCCCGCCGACGGCGAATCCGGCGCCCACGACGTTGCGCTCGCCCGCCTCGGCCGAGCCCGGGATGACATAGTCGGAGAGGATGATCAGGACCCCGAGGAGCCCGACGACCACCGCCGACCAGCGATAGATGTGGACCTTCTCGCCGAGGAGGACGACGGCGAAGACGACCGTGAGCAGCGGCGCGGCATATCCGATGGCGGTGGCGTCGGCGATCGGCAGCATGGCGAGCGCGGTGAAGCCGCAGAACATCGCGGCGCCGCCGGCAACCGACCGGATGAGGTGCTGGCTGATGTGGCGCGTGCGGAACACCGTCGGCAGTTCGCCCCGATAGCCGACCCAGACGAACACCGGGATGATCGCGAAGAAGCTCCGGAAGAATACGAGTTCGCCAATCGGATAGCGCTCGCTGGCGAGCTTGACGAGCGTCGCCATGCCGGTGAATGCGATGGTCGAGGCGACCTTGAGCGCGATTCCGAGGTACGGGCGCGCGTTTTCCGACGGTTCCATGGATGGAACCCAATCACCACACCCGCCGATGAGTCGCAAGGTGCCGTCGGCGAATAGGTTGCTGCGGCGAAACCTTGCGGACCGCGCCTGCGAATACACTACATGACACCGAAGCCGACATGCCTGTCGGCCTGCCCGGATCGAGACCCGCCCCATGACCGGACCTGCCACGACCGGACCTGCCGCCATCGCCCGCAAGCTGCCCTGGAACGACCGGGCGGGACGCTTCTCCCTGCTCAAGGCGGCCGTGCTCGTGCTGGTGGCGCTTCCCGCGCTCCACCTCCTCTACCGGACGTTCGCCGGGACGCTCGGCCCGCGGCCGCTGACCGAGGCGACGCACGTCCTCGGCGGCTGGACGATCTACCTGCTGCTCGTCACGCTCGCGGTGACGCCGGCGCGCCGCCTCCTCGACTGGCCGAGGCTGATCCTGGTCCGCCGCATTCTCGGCCTCGCGGCGCTGTCCTATATCCTGGCGCACTTCGCCCTCTACGTCGTCGACTCCCGGCTGGACCCGGTCTTCGTCGCGACCGAGATCGTCAAGCGTGTCTACCTGCTGATCGGATTCGCGGCACTTGTCGGCCTCGTCGCGCTCGGCGTCACCTCGACCGACGCGATGATCCGGCGTCTTGGCGCGATCCGCTGGAACCGCCTCCACCGGCTGATCTACGTCATCACCGCGCTCGGCATCCTGCACTACTACATGCAGTCCAAGCTCGACGTGAGCCAGCCGGTGCTGATGACCGGCTTCTTCTTCTGGCTGATGGGCTACCGGCTCATGGCGTCGCGTGGCATCAAGGACGGCTTCGTCCCGCTCATCCTCCTGTCGGTCGCGGCGGCCCTGCTGACGGCCGGCGCGGAAGCCGCGTGGTACGGGATCGCCACCGGGGTCGGCGCCTGGCGGCCACTGATGGCCAACCTCGACTTCAGCTTCTCGATCCGCCCGGCATGGTGGGTTCTCGCAGCGGGGATTGCGATCGCTGTCGTCGCGGAGATTCGCAGGCGCACCACGCATGCGCCGACCCCGCGCCAGCGCCATGCGACCGGCCGCGCCTGAACTTCTCTTTCGGCTTCGCTCTTGGCATAATGCGCCGACCAATCGTGGGGCGCGCCGGCTGCGGCGGGCATTGGAGGCGAAGCCATGAAGATCGCAACAGTGGCACTGGTCTGCACGCTCGGGGCGGCGACGATGCTCTCGGGGTGCCTGACGACGCCGGAGGGCAAGGGCGCGGTCATCGGCGGCGCCGTGGGTACGGCGGTCGGCGGCATCGCCGCGGGCTCGCTCGGCGGCGCCCTGGTCGGCGGCGCCATCGGTGCCGGCACCGGCTACGTCATCGGCAAGCACACCTACAAGTGCCAGCGCGTCAACATGTTCGGCCAGAAGTACATGGGCACCTGCATCCGCTGACCGGACGCCTGCTCCACTGACGGTGCCGGCGGGCCGAGCGCGGGTACCCTGCGCTCGCCGCGCCGGCGCCCGTGTGCCGGGACCTGCAGATTTCCGCATGGCCCCCTAGCCACGGCCGCTGCCAGGGCGCATCTATGGCGCCGGGCCCGGCCCGACTCATCACAAGGACCCCTCCCCGACGGCAAGTCGGGAGCTTTCTCCCGGAAGGCGTCTTCGGAAGTGCCGCCGGAGGCCTGATTCCGGCCGACACGCCCGTTCCCCCTGACGCTCCGCCTGCCCAACCGTCCCGTCCACGAAAGAACACCCCCTTGGATCCCGTCCTCGCCTCGGAACTGACTGCCCTCGCCACGGTGATCATGATCGACCTGGTGCTGGCGGGCGACAACGCGGTCGT
>JAEZEN010000244.1 GCA_023433185.1 Pseudomonadota bacterium
GGTTGGCCTTGCCCTGCCCCGCGATGTCGGGCGCCGAGCCGTGCACGGGCTCGTAGAGCGCCTTGCGCCGGCCGGTCTTGGGGTCGGGGGCCCCGAGCGAGGCCGAGGGCAGCATGCCGAGCGAGCCGGTGAGCATCGCCGCGACGTCGGACAGCATGTCGCCGAAGAGGTTGTCGGTGACGATCACGTCGAACTGCTTCGGGGCGCGGACGAGCTGCATGCCGCCGGCATCGGCCAGCATGTGGTCGAGCTCGACATCGGGATAGGAGCGCTTGTGGACCTCGGTCACGACTTCGCGCCACAGCACGCCCGACTTCATGACGTTCCGCTTCTCCATCGAGGTCACCCGGTTGCGGCGCGTGCGGGCCAGCTCGAAGGCGGCGGCGGCGATCCGCTCGATCTCGTAGGTGTCGTAGACCTGGGTGTCGATGGCGCGCTTCTGGCCGTTGCCGAGGTCGCGGATCTCCTTCGGCTCGCCGAAATAGACGCCGCCGGTGAGCTCGCGCAGGATCAGGATGTCGAGGCCCTCGACCAGCTCGCGCTTGAGCGAGGAGGAATCAGCGAGCGCCGGGTAGCAGATCGCCGGGCGGAGGTTGGCGAAGAGGGCGAGGTCCTTGCGGAGGCGGAGCAGCCCGGCCTCGGGCCGCACCTCGTAGGGCACGTCGTCCCACTTCGGCCCGCCGACGGAGGCGAGCAGGACGGCGTCGGCGGCGAGCGCCTTCTCCATGGTGGCGTCCGAGATCGCCTTGCCGTGCGCATCGTAGGCGCAGCCGCCGACCAGGTCCTCCTCGAAGGTGAAGCCGGCGCCGCGGGTGTTGAACCAGTCGATGACCGTCTTCGTCGCGCACATCACCTCGGGGCCGATGCCGTCGCCGGGGAGAAGGAGGAGGTGGCGGGTGGTCATCGGTCTCGGGCCTCTTGCTGATGCTGGGATGACGCGCGGGTGCGTGCGCCGCCGTTTCCTAATGAGCGGATCGGCGGAAGGCAACGGGGCGGGAACGGATTCCCGCGGGCGCCGTTGCCCGGGGAGGCCGATCCCCAGAACCCCGGAGAGTCCCTCCCATGACGATCATCCGACCCGTCGCCTTCGCCCTCGCGATCAGCGCCCTTGCCGTGCCCGCGCTGGCCCAGGAGAGCATCACCGTCTCGGTCCGGGATGCGGACGGCGCGCTCGTCACGGAACTGACCCTGTCCGACGCCGGCAACGGCGTGCTGATCACCGGGACGGTCGCCGGCATCCCGCCGGGACCCCACGCAATCCACTTCCACGAAGTCGGCGAATGCGTGCCACCCTTCGAGAGCGCCGGCGGGCACTTCAATCCGGGAGGCCATGAGCACGGCATCCTCAACCCGGAGGGCCACCACGCCGGCGACCTGCCGAACATCGTCATGCCCGACGAGGGCGACGGAACCATCCAGATCTTCGCGGCCCATGTGACGCTGGCCGACGGTGCGGAGCACAGCCTGCGCGACGGCGACGGCACGGCCATCGTCATCCATGACGGCCCCGACGATTACCGGACGGACCCGGCGGGCGAATCGGGCGACCGCATCGCCTGCGGCGTAGTGGAGTAGCAGGGCTCCACTGCGTCTAGAAGTTCACCGCGCCCAGAAGTTCGCCCCTTTCGGCCAGCTCATGCAAGGGCTGAGGTCCGCCGTGGCGAGATCGGTCCAGCCGTCCGCGGCGCGGCTGCATGTGTTCGCTTGCTCTGCGAATTCGGGGCTTCGTGCAGCCATCGACTGCGCGGCTCGCACGGCCTCAGCGATCAGGGCCTGGACTTCGGCGTTGCGACCTTGCTCTTCGAGGATCGCAGCAAGCACCAGTGCACCGTCTCTCGTCGCGATGTCGCGGTCGATCCCTTCGAGCTTTGGCGAGAGTGCGCGATGTTCGCGGAGGAGGCGCTCGCCCCAGCCGTTGCTTGGCCCCTGCCAACTGAGGCTCCCAAAGAACGACAGTGTCTTCAGGTAAGCGGACAGGAACCTCGGCTCGCGATCGGCAAGCGCCCGAAAGACGCTCAGCGCACGTTCGCGCAGCCTCGAGCAATCTGCCTCGAATGGTGCGCAATCGACGAACAGTAGGCTCCAAGCCTCTTCCGACCATGGGCCCGCCATGCTTGGCTCTTCCCTGGCCAGATGTTCAAGCACGGTCACCGCTACGTTGAGGTAGTAGCGGACCTGCGGACAGTATGGATTGGAAAAACGAGCCCGGCCGATCAGCGTCCCCAGCAGGTCGACCTTCGGCGTTCCATCCCAAAGACCCGCGAACAGGAAGACTGACGTTCGGTACGCCGCCGACGCGAGCGCAACGTCCTTGTCGGCAGTCCACGGATCCGCCGCAAAGCAAGGTGCTCCACTGGTCATCGCCCAAGAGAGACACGAGTCGGTCGCTCTGTCCCGCGTGGCGGGATCGGCCAGCCGCTTCATGCACCAGCGGTCGTCCGAGTTGAGCACGCCCGCCGGCTCCAGCGCCGAGAGTGCCGCAACGAGGTCCGTGACTGCAGCGTCTGCCGCCGCGGCATGACCCCCGTTCCGCTGGAACATCTGCAGGTCGTAGAAGCTTCTGACGAGCGCCCCCTTTCTCCAGTCCGGCTCTGCGATCCTCGGCGCGAGGTCGATGGAGCGCTCGAGGAGACGGACGGTTTCGGCAAGGTGCTCCTGACCCGACCGACGCGCCGCACTTTGAACCATCTCGACGTAGGTAAGCTGGGCCCGTGGATCGTCCAGAGCGTCGTCGGCCATCCCCGCCATTGCGGCGGCGACCTCTTCATCGAGAGGAGCACAGCGGTCGAAACAGGTCACGAATTCGTCCGGAAACGCCTTGAGCCGCTCGCCAAGCGCGGTCCGGAGCTGCACGTCCTCACGCGCGGCCTCGCGGAACTGTCGAACCAGAGCCAGCCCATCCCGGCCGTAGTCGAGCCAATTCTCGCTGTTGGGCCGGACGTCCCATTCGTAGGCGGCGAAGGCAAACAGCGCGTCGAGGACGTCGAGTTGCCGGGCCGCATCCGCTGGCGCTTCGGCCGCGACCTCCCGGGCAATCGCGACCCAGCCGCGGAAATCGCTAGCGTCGTTGAGTGCGCTGCTGCCGAAGTCGTCGGAGGCCGATCCAATCGTCCGATACTGGTCGAGGAGTCTGGTCCTGATTTCCGGATCGTCCGGGGACTGGCGCCGGCGTTCCGACAGCCTACCGATCTCCTGACGCGCGGACTCAACCGCGGCCTCGACCTCCGCTCGCGTCCGCTGCTCCCGTGCGCAGGCAGCAGACAGAGAGCCGAGAAACGCCAAGGTACACGCGAGCACGGCGGCGACGATTGCCCCGCGATCCACAATTCTCGACAACGCCGCAACCATCCCACTTTCAACCGATACGGGCAACGAAGCCCACTCCGACTCTATCGGTTCACCAAGGACCCCGCGGTCACCCGGTCCGTCTGCCCCCAAATGCCTCGTGCCTCACCTCGGGGTTCATTCTGGAACGCTTCGCGACTTTTTTGACGCGCCGCGGCAACAGCGCTACATAGCCCCATCCGCCGGGTTCCGGCCAGGTTTGCGGAACTGAGGGAATGTCCAGCGCCGATCCGAAGGCGAAGCGTCCGATTTCGCCCCATCTCCAGATCTATCACATGGCGCCGACCATGTTCGTGTCGATCACCCAGCGCGTGACGGGGGTGGCGATGTATTTCGGCACGATCCTGCTCGCCTGGGGGCTGCTCGCCGCGGCGAGCGGGGCGGGGCATTTCCGCCTGGTGAGCGAGCTCGCCGGATCGTGGATCGGGCTGGTCGTGCTGTTCGGATACACCTGGGCCCTGATGTTCCATGCGCTCGGCGGCATCCGCTACTTCATCTGGGATTCCGGTCGCGGCATGGACAAGCCCGCCCGCGACCAGATCGCCATGGCCAACATCGTCGGCTCGGTGGTGCTGACCGTCATTCTGTGGATCATCGGGCTCTGGGTGTGGTGATGGCGTCTCCGATGGTCACCCCGCTTCGCCGCGTCCTCGGCCTCGGCTCGGCCCACGAAGGCACGATGCACTTCTGGCGGCAGAGGCTGACGGGCCTGTCCAACCTGATCCTGATCACCGGCTTCGTGATCCTCCTGGTGGCGCTGCTCGGCCGCCGTCATGCCGATGTGGTCGACATCCTCGCCTCGCCCTTCATCGCGGTGTGGCTCCTCCTGATGGTGGTGTCGATGACGGTGCACATGCGGATCGGCGTGCAGGTCGTCATCGAGGACTACGTCCACAATCACACCCGCAAGCACATCCTCCTCATCCTCAACACGTTCTTCACGATCGCGGTGGGCGCAGTCTCCGTCTTCGCGATCCTCAAGCTCGCCCTCGGAGGCGCATGACCATGGCCGACGGAAGCCCACGGCCCGCCCCCAGCTTCAACGGCCGCGCCTATCCGATCACCGACCACACCCATGACGTTGTGGTGGTCGGCGCCGGCGGCGCCGGGCTCCGCGCCGTCCTCGGCGCGAGCGAACTCGGCCTCCGCACGGCGTGCATCACCAAGGTCTTCCCGACCCGCTCGCACACCGTCGCGGCCCAGGGCGGCATCGCCGCCTCGCTCGGCAACATGGCGCCCGACGACTGGCGCTGGCACATGTACGACACCGTGAAGGG
>JAEZEN010000305.1 GCA_023433185.1 Pseudomonadota bacterium
GCCATGCCGGCCGCCATGAGCGCGATCTGGACGAGGGCGGAGCAGTCGAGGCCGATGCCGGTGCGCCCGCCCCACAGGTAGGGGGTGTTCAGGAAGCGCTCGGCCACGGCGACGTAATCGGGCTCCGGAGCCGCGTCCAGGGGGGCGACGTGATGGGCGACGATTGCATGCGGCGTGCCGGCGAGGCGGCGGAAGCGCGTGCCGCGCGTCTCGACCGCCTCGCCGAGGGCGAGCGCCGCGCCGAGCGACAGCGCTGCCACCGGCGGCAGCTTCATGTCCGGGGCGGGATAGACGAAGGTCCGGACCGCCGTCACGCGGTGGGTCGGCGCCGGCAGCGGCTCGCCCAGCGCCTCGGCCCGGACATGGCCGACATAGCCGTCGGCCTCGTTCTGGCACCATGCCCAGCCGTCATGCGTGTGGAAGACCCGGACGCTCTCGCCATGGAGCAGTTCGCTCGTGTAGGGCGCTGCCGCATCGGCGCTGCCGCGCATCGGTGCGGACGCGGCGCGGACACGGCGCATCTCGCCTTCGACGAAGCGCTCGGCGGTCACGCGGCCGCGCAGGCGGATGTCGGCGAGGGCAGGCGTGCAGGCGTTGACCCGAGGGTCGGGTGAGGAGTCGGCCATGGCGACGTTGTTGGCACGGCGCGGGTCCGTCCTCAAGATCGCAGCGTCTGGATCGCGGCGACCGAAAGGGGGTAGGAAAGGCCGGGCGGAGCGCACCGCCGGCAGCCAGTTCGGGAGCAATCATGGCGACCATCACCTACCTCACCACCATCGAGTTCGGCGTCGGGTCGGTGACCGGGCTTGCCGACCAGCTCTCCGCGCTCGGCGTGTCGCGGCCCCTCGTCGTCAGTGATCGCGGTCTCGAACGGACCGGCCTCGTCGACCGCATCACCGCCATGTGTCCGGTCGGAACACGCGTCTTTCTCGACGTGCCGCCGAACCCGACGGAATCGGCCGCGCTCGCCGCGCTCGCCGTCTATGCCGAAGGGGCATGCGACGGCGTCGTTGCCGTCGGTGGCGGCTCGCCGATCGATCTCGCCAAGGGGGTGGCGCTGCTTGCCACCCATCCCGGGCCCCTCGAGACCTATGCCGCGATCCTCGGCGGCATCGCCAGGGTCAGTGCCGCGGTCGCCCCGGTGATCGCCATCCCGACGACGGCCGGCACCGGCTCCGAGGTCGGCCGCGCGGCCCTGATCACCCTCGACGATGGCCGGAAGCTCGGCTTCATCAGCCCGCACCTCATCCCGAAACGGGCGATCTGCGACCCGGAGCTGACCCTCGGCCTGCCGCCGGGGCTGACCGCCGCGACCGGCCTCGACGCGCTCTCGCACTGCATCGAGACGTTCCTGTCGCCGCGCTTCAACCCGCCGGCCGAGGCGATCGCCCTCGACGGCGCCGGGCGGATCTGGCGCGCCATCGTCCCAGCCTTCGAGGACGGCGGGGATCTCGCGGCGCGCACCGAGATGATGATGGGGGCGCTGGAGGGCGGCCTGACCTTCCAGAAGGGGCTGGGGGCGGTGCATGCGCTGTCGCACGCGCTGGGCGGCCTCAAGGCGCCGAGCCTCCACCACGGCACGCTCAACGCCATCCTGCTGCCGCCGGTGCTCCGCTTCAATGCGCCCGCCGCGGGCGACAAGATGGACCGGCTCAGGGCGGCGATGGGCATCGGCGAAGGCGACGACCTGGCGGATGCGATCGACGGCCTCAACCGGCGCCTCGGGATTCCGGCCGGCCTCGGAACGCTTGGCGTGCCGGAGGATGTCCTGCCCTGGGTCGTCGAGCGCGCGCTCCTCGACCACAGCCATGCGACCAACCCCCGGGCCGCCAGTGCGGAGGATTACCGTTCCCTGCTCGATGCGGTGATGCTCTAGTGGTCCGACTCCGACATTCGCTGCCCCTCGCATCCAGGTTCGGAGCGAATGTCGGGTCACCGAGGCCGCCGGCAACCGTTTGTTTCCAGTGGAGCTTTTGAACCCGACACTTGAATGCGAGCCTTGCATCTGGCGGGACTCAGGTGTCAAGTTCGGTCCACCAGTGGATCGGTTCTGACATCGGACGGCGGATCTTTCAGGGGCGGCGACAATCAGCGCGATTTTGGACGATCACGACCTTTCGCTGCGGATCGTCGCGCTGCTCGTCATCGCGTTCGCGGGACTGGTGATCATCCTCGCCCAGCGCCATCTCACCGTGAAGCGGCTGAGGGAGTCCGAGAAGGCGTTCCGCGACCTCTATGACAACATCGGCGAAGGCGTCTTCCGCTCGACCCTCGACGGCCGGATGATCAGCGCCAATCCCTACCTGGTGCGGCTGAACGGCTTCGACAGTGAGGCCGAGATGCTCGGCGAGGTCACCGATATCGGCGGCCAGTGGTATGTCGATCCGAACCGCCGGGCGGAGATCCACGCGCGCCTCCTCGCCGAAGGCCATGTCAGCGGCCTCGTCTCCGAGGTGTACCGCTACAGGACCCGGGAGCGGATATGGGTGGAGGAGAATGTCCATCTCGTCCGCGATCCGCACAGCGGCCAGCCCCTCCACTACGACGGCACGGTTCGCGAGGTCACCGAAGCGGTGCGGCGGCTCGAGCTCCAGCGGCGCTACGAGCAGATCGCCGGGGCGATCTCCGGCTGCATCTACCAGCACCGCATGCGCCCCGACGGACACAGCTCGCTGCCCTATGCCAGCCCCGGCATCACGCCCCTGCTCGGCGTGACGCCGGAGGACATGGCGCGCGACAGCTCGCCGATCGCCGACGTGGTCCACCGCGAGGATCTGGGCCGGGTCATCAAGAGCCTGCTCTATTCCCGCGACACGCTGACCAAGTGGCAATGCGAATATCGCGCGGTGGTGCCGGGACAGCCGGAGCGCTGGCTTCTCGTCCACGCCTTCCCCGAGCGCGAGGCCGACGGCTCGACCCTGTGGCACGGCTTCATCAGCGACGTGACCGAGAGGAAGCGCTCGGAGGCGCGCATTCACGCGCTCGCCTACTACGACGACCTGACCGGACTGCCGAACCGCACCCGCATCCTCGAGGTGCTGCGCGAGTCCCAGGACGATGTCCTCCTCCGCAGCCGCTGGAACGCCCTCCTTTTCGTCGATCTCGACCATTTCAAGCTGCTCAACGACAGCAAGGGGCACCTCGCCGGCGATGCGCTCCTCAAGGAGGTCGCAGCGCGGCTGCAACGCTACGATGACCGCGCCACGCTGATCGGACGCTATGGCGGCGACGAGTTCGTCATCCTCCTCCAGTATCTCGGCAAGCACCGCGACGCGGCCGAGGCGAAGGTCATGGCGCTTGCCACCGCGGTCGCGGAGGATCTGACGAAGCCGTTCGTCGTCGACGAGTGGCGGTTCGAGACGACGGCGAGCATCGGCGTCTCCTTCTTTGCCGGCGAGATGCACGACCTCGACGCGATCCTCAAGCAGGCCGACCTCGCGATGTACGAGGCGAAGGCCGCCGGCGGCGGCCGCATCCGCTTCTTCAAGCCGGAGATGCAGGAGGAACTCGATGAGCGGATGACGCTTCGCCGCGAGCTCAGGGAGGCCTTGGCCGGCAACGAACTAACCCTGGTCTATCAGCCGCAGCTGGACGACGCCTGGCACTGCGTCGGTGCCGAGGCCCTGATCCGCTGGCAACACCCGGTGCGAGGCGAGCTTCGGCCGCACGTCTTCCTGCCCCTCGTCGAGCCGTCCGGGCTCGGAGCGACGGTGGATGCCTATGTGCTGAAAACCGCCTGCGGCATGCTCAAGAGCTGGCAGGAAACGCCGACGACACGCGGCCTCTGCATGTCGGTCAACATCACCGCGAGCCAGCTCGGCCGGCCGGGATTCATCGGGCTCGTAGCCGAAACGGTCCGCGAGGCGGCGATCGATCCCGCGCTTCTCATGCTCGAACTGACCGAGCAGGTCATGCTCGAGGATGTCGCCGCGGTGGGCGCGGCGATGGCGCGGCTCAAGGAGATGGGCGTGAAGCTCGCCCTCGACGATTTCGGCACCGGGTTCTCGTCGCTGTCCCACCTTCGCCAGCTGCCGCTCGACGCCCTCAAGATCGACCGCTCGTTTGTCCGCGACATCGATACCAGTCCCGGGGACCGGGCGATCGTCGGCACGGTCCTGGGCTTCGCCAGGGCCCTGAACCTCAGCGTCATCGCGGAAGGCGTCGAGACGCCGTCCAGTCTCGCGGTGTTGCAGGCGCTCGGCTGCCGGGCTTTCCAGGGCTACCTTTTCGCCCGGCCGATGCCCGGCGATGCCTTCCTCGCCTTCGCGGCGCTCGACCCCGACGCACGGCGGACGGCTGCAGGCGTTCCGCCCGCCTGAGCCGCGCCTATCGGCGGTAGGGATAGCGTCCGGCGAAGTCCGGCCGGAACTTGCCGAGATCGAACCCGAGGGTCTCGAGTTCGACGAAGACGGTGCTGACCGTGTCTACCGCCGAGGGCGGTGCGGTGGCGGCCGGCGCCGAAGGTCCGGCGGCGAGGACGACGAGGCATGCCGCACCCAGGATCGACTTCATGACTTCACCCTCCCGCGGACCATCGAGGCGATGGGCCGATTTCGGCAGAGTGGCCGACGGGCGATGAATGGCGGCGGTGCCGGACATTCACGGGCGGTTCAACCGCCCTTGCCGCCACGCGGCATGTGACGGGCGCTGGCGCTTTCGCTATGGTCGCCGCCTTTTCCCGCCCAACCGATCCGAGGACCGCCATGACCCACCATCCCGCCATCGCCGCCGGAGCCGCCGCCGTGATCACCGGCGGGGCGAGCGGCATCGGCCTCGCCGCGGCGCGGCGCTTCGCCGGGCTCGGCATGAACGTGGTGCTCGCCGACCTCGACCCCGCGGCCCTTGAGGCCGCCGCCGCCGCGATCGCTGCCGTTGCGCCGGCGTCGCGGGTGGTGACGGTCGCCTGCGACGTGAGCCGCATCGACGAGGTGCAGGCGCTGAAGGCCCGCGCCTACGACGCCTTCGGCGGGGTCGCGGTTCTGATGAACAACGCCGGCACCGCGCCGGGCGGCGGGCCCTTCGACCACTACGAGCGCTGGCAGCGCGTGCTCGGCGTGAACCTCTGGGGCGTCATCAACGGCGTCCATGCCTTCGCCGAGGCGATGATCGCCGAGGGCCGCCCGGCGATGATCGTCAATACCGGCTCGAAGCAGGGCATCACCTGCCCGCCGGGCGATACCGCCTACAACGTTTCGAAGGCGGGCGTGAAGGTCGTCACCGAGGGCCTCCAGCATACGCTCCGCAACATCCCGGGCTGCCAGGTGAGCGCCCACCTCCTGGTGCCGGGCTGGACCCATACCAGGATGACCGAGAAGACGCCGGGCGAGGCGATGCCGGCCGGCGCCTGGACGCCCGACCAGGTGGTCGACGTGATGCTCGAGCGCACCGGCCGCGGTGACTTCTACATCATCTGCCCCGACAACGACGTCGACTGGCAGACCGACCGCAAGCGCATCCAGTGGGGCGCGGGGGACATCACCGAGAACCGCCCGCCGCTGTCACGCTGGCACCCCGATTGCGGCGTGGCCTTCAAGGCATTCCGCGCGACGGAATAGCCCCGCGACCCGGCGGCGACCGGCGCCGTGGCGGCGCCGACCGGCCGTCGTCAGTGGACCGCCGCACAGGCAAGGCAGATCGCCCCGACGTGGCGGTGGTCGGTGCCGCAGCAGCCGCCGAACACGGTGAGCCGGCCATGGCGGCGGCGCAGTTCCGCGACCCTCTCGCCGAGGTCGGCGGGATCGCCGTCGTCGAGTTCGGTCGCCGCGTCGAGCTCGGCATGGCTCAACGCGGAGGCGTTGGGCCGCATCCCGCCGAGCCGGTCGATCCACGCGCCGCCTTCGGCGAGCACGCCGGCGAAATGCGTCGGGTGGGCGCAATTGAGCATGTAGTAGGCGGGCGCGCCCTCCGAGGCCGCGTCGATCGCAGCGATCGCTTCGCCGAGCGGCTGGCCGGTGGCGAGCCGGCCATCGGTCTCGACCGTGAGGGCGATGACGACTGGCACCTCTGCGTCCGCGGCGGCGCGGGCGATGCCGGCGCCTTCCTCGGCATAGTTTATCGTCATCGCCGTCACGAGGTCGACGCCGGCGCCGCGGAAGGCCCGCACCTGGGGCGCGTGGTAGGCCTCCGCCTCGGCAACGGTCATCATCCGGTCGGGCCGGTAGCCGTCGCCGCGCGGGCCGATGTTGCCGCTGACCGGCATGGGCGACCACGGCGTCTCGTGCGCCTTCCGGAGCTGCCGCATCATCGCGACGGCGTCACGATTGATGCGGTCGAGGTCTTCGCCCCCGTAGCCGAGCGTTGCGCCCCAGTCGGGGTTGGCCCGCCAGGTCGGCGTCTCGAGGATGAAGCCGAGGCGGTGGCCGGCGGCGAGTTCGAGATAGGGCCGGTAATAGTCGCGGAGCGCGTCGCGCCCAGCCTCGCTGTCGAGAAGCGGGAAGGAGGCGAAGGCGGGCAGGTCGAGGCCGTTGTGGTAGATCAGCGTCGTCTCCATGCCGCCATCGGAGATGAAGATGCGGTCGCCGTCGGTCTGGGGGAGCTGGGTGCGGTAGGGTGCCATGACTCGGCCTCCATCGGGGTTCGTGTTCGTGAGGAGGGAGATAGGCGGTGAAGTGCCCCGCGGGATAGGAAGCGTGCGGTACACCCTGCGGGCATTGCATTTGTCGAATGGGATCAGAGCCTTGCGGGCGGTCAATCCCGGCCTGTGATCCGCGTCACAGCCCCCTTTCCGGACCCTTGGTACGGTTCCGCCATGCTCGACATGCCGATCCGCAAGGGGCGCGCGACCCGCGACAGGCTCCTCGACCTCGCCGAGGCGGCGGTCCTCGCCAAGGGATTTGCTGCGACCTCGATCGACGAGCTGATCGCCGCCGGCGGCATCACCAAGAGCGGTTTCTTCTATCATTTCAAGGATAAGGCGGAACTCGCCAAGGCGCTGATCCTGCGTTACCTGGAGCGCGACAGCGAACTGCTCGACAATCTCTTCCAGCGCGGCGACGAGCTGCACGACGATCCGCTCCACGGCTTCCTCGTCGGCCTCAGGCTCTTCGCCGAGATGATGGCGAACCTGCCGAAGGCGCATCCGGGCTGCCTCGCCGCCTCCTTCGCCTACCAGGACCAGATCTTCAACCGCGAGGTCCGCGACCTCAACGCCTCAGGCCTGCTCGCCTGGCGGCGCCGGTTCCATGAACGGTTCCTGCTCATCGCCGAACGCTATCCGCCCCGCCCGGAGATCGACCTCGAAGCGCTCGCCGACATGGCGGCGTCGATGGTCGAAGGCGGCATGATCGTGGGGCGGGCGCTCCGCGACGCGACGATCCTGCCCCGCCAGGTGATGCTCTACCGCGACTATGTGCGGAGCGTTTTCCTGCCCGCCGCCGCGCTGCCCGGGGAGATGCGGGCGGCGGCCTGAACGCCGCCGGTCGCCTTCGGTCCCCGAACGGACGCGGGTGTCGCGCCCGTGCCGGAACAGCGCCCCGTCCTGCCGCGTTCCAGTTCCACGGACGGTGGGCGCGGAGCCACGCAGGGAGACGGGCATGACCGAGAAGGACCAGGCGACCCACGCCAGCGGGCGGCGCAACGCCGAGAGCGCGAGCAGCGACACCCACCGCATCTCGCACAGCCGCGACCGGACGGTCGGCGACGCAAACGCCGATTCGCAGGAACTGGATACCCGCGAGCCTGACAAGAAGACGTCGGCGCGGAAGAAGGGCGGATCCGCTGCGGCGTGAAGAGTCCCAGCGCACCCGCGCCGTCGACCGGTCGGTGCCCTTCTCGCGCTCGGATCGTGTGAGCCTAGTGAAGCGAGTTTGACATTTGATACCCATCTGCCATGAACGCCTGCTCAAATGTCAAACTCAAAAGCTTCACTAGAATCATAGAGTTGCTAGTGGTCCTTTGATTCCGACACTTGCTCGGCGCTCCCTCAAAACGGGTAGCAAGTGTCGGAATCGGACCACTAGTTGCAGACCTGGGCCGCGATCTGGTCGCCGACCTTGATGAGGCCCTTGAGGACCCCGGCCGCCACGGCTCCGAACCCCGGGAAGAAGATGATGATCCCCGCGACCCCGTCGAGGACCGGCTTCGCCTTCTTCCAGACCGCGCAGAAGTCGGCCGGGACGTTGCTGGCGGCGACGCCCTCTCCCGCGGGTTGCAGGGCCGCGACCTCTTCGGTGATGAGATCGGCTGCGCTTTGCGCCGTGAGTTCCATGACGTCCCCCGTATAGAGTTGAGATCGCACCAGCGTGCAAATACAACTTATACATGCGGGAACACAGAATGCAATCCCGGCGTGGCCCGGCAAGGGGGGCTTAAGCCGAGAAGAGTACGGAAGTCAGTCCGGAACGCCCTTCGCGCGCTCCAGGGCCTGCTCGGTTTCGCTTCGGTCGTCGAGACGGGGGTCAGCGTCTCCCAGGGCGCCGGCGGCCGCGGGTGGGATCGCGGGGCTGAGCAGCGACGTGGCGGCTTCGCGCCGCCCGCGATCCGCCCCCGTGCGCTTGCCGCTCACCTCGGCGGGGATCGTATCGTCCTTCTTGTCGCGCGGTCCGTCGCGGGAATCGGGCATGGACGGGTCTCCTGTGGCTGTCTCCACCAACTCGCCGGTCACCCTGGGGTTCCCCGGGCCTCGCCATGGGCCTCCTGACAGCCCCTGTCATCGCGTGGTGAGAGTGCTTATCTTTCACGGCTGACCCCCGCCTCTTACCGACGACGGAACCATGCCGCCCCGCAAATCCGGATTTGCCGAAGCCCCCCAGAAGCCGCTGAAGACGTCCCGTGGCACGTCGATGGGCGGCAAGGGCTCGGCGCGCGAGCGCGCCGCGGCGGGTTTGAATCCCGTTCCCGGGGTCGACATGTCGCTCGAGGAAGCGGAGGCGTTTCTCGCCACGCTGAAGCCCGAGGCGCCGGCCGGGCCCAGCCGGCAGCGCACGCCATCGCCGCTACCGCAGGAGCCGCTCGCCGCCGGCGCGGTGACCGCCACCGTGCAGGCTCTGTCGAACCTGATCGAGAGCGGCAGGCCCGAGTTCCGCGACAAGACCTGGATGCCGCACCGGCCGCCGCGGCCGGAGAAGTCCGAAGGCGGCATCGCCTTCCGTATCGCGTCCGACTTCGAGCCGCGCGGTGACCAGCCGACGGCGATCGCGGAACTGGTCGCCGGTGTGCAGCAGCAGGAGCGCGACCAGGTGCTGCTCGGCGTCACCGGCTCGGGCAAGACCTACACCGCCGCCAAGGTGATCGAGGCCACGCAGCGCCCGGCCCTGATCCTCGCGCCCAACAAGACGCTGGCGGCGCAGCTCTACGGCGAGTTCAAGTCGTTCTTCCCCGACAACGCAGTCGAGTATTTCGTCTCCTACTACGACTACTACCAGCCCGAGGCCTACGTGCCGCGGACCGACACCTATATCGAGAAGGAATCGACCATCAACGAGCAGATCGACCGCATGCGCCACTCGGCGACGCGCTCGCTGCTCGAACGCGACGACGTGATCATCGTCGCCTCGGTGTCGTGCATCTACGGCATCGGCTCGGTCGAGACCTACACCGCGATGACCTTCGCGCTCTCCATCGGCGAGCGCATCGACCAGCGCCAGCTGATCGCCGACCTCGTGGCGCTGCAATACAAGCGGAGCGACGCCGACTTCCGCCGCGGCACGTTCCGCGTCCGCGGCGACACGATCGACCTGTTCCCGGCCCATCTCGAGGACCGCGCCTGGCGCACCGCGCTGTTCGGCGACGAGATCGAATCGATCGTCGAGTTCGATCCGCTCACCGGGAGCGCCTACGGCCATCTCAAGACGGTGAAGGTCTACGCCAATTCGCACTACGTCACGCCGCGACCGACGCTCGCCCAGGCGACGAAGAGCATCCGGGAGGAGTTGAAGCAGCGCCTCGACGAGCTGACCGCCGCCGGGCGCCTGCTGGAGGCACAGCGGCTCGAGCAGCGCACCCGCTTCGACCTCGAGATGATCGAGGCGACCGGGTCCTGCGCCGGCATCGAGAACTACAGCCGCTACCTGACCGGACGGAAGCCGGGCGAGCCGCCGCCGACGCTGTTCGAATACCTGCCCGACAACGCGCTGGTCTTCGTCGACGAGAGCCATGTCACCATCGGCCAGCTCGGCGGCATGTATCGCGGCGACTTCCGGCGGAAGGCGACCCTCGCCGAATACGGCTTCCGCCTGCCGTCCTGCATGGACAACCGGCCGCTCCGCTTCGAGGAGTGGGACCTGATGCGGCCGCAGTCGATCTATGTCTCGGCGACCCCGGGCGGCTGGGAGATGGAGCGCACCGGCGGCGTCTTCACCGAGCAGGTCATCCGCCCGACCGGGCTGATCGACCCGCCGGTCGAGGTGCGCCCGGCCAGGTCCCAGGTCGACGACCTGCTCGGCGAGGTCAAGGCGGTGGCGGCGAAGGGCTACCGGGCGCTGATCACCGTCCTCACCAAGCGCATGGCCGAGGATCTCACCGAGTATCTCCACGAGCATGGCGTCCGGGTGCGCTACATGCATTCCGACGTCGAGACGCTGGAGCGCATCGAGATCATCCGCGACCTTCGGCTCGGAGCGTTCGACGCCCTGGTCGGCATCAACCTGCTCCGCGAGGGCCTAGACATCCCGGAATGCGCGCTGGTCGCGATCCTCGATGCCGACAAGGAGGGATTCCTCCGCTCCGAGACGTCCCTGATCCAGACCATCGGCCGCGCCGCCCGGAACGTCGACGGACGGGTGGTGCTCTATGCCGACAAGATCACCGGCTCGATGGAGCGGGCGATGGCCGAGACGGCGCGCCGCCGCGAGAAGCAGACCGCCTACAATACCGAGCACGGCATCACGCCGGAGAGCATCAGGAAGTCGATCGGTGACATCCTGTCGTCGGTCTACGAGCAGGATCACGTCACCGTCTCGACCGGCCTCGGCGAGGACGAGGGCGCCTTCCTCGGCCACAACCTCAAGGCCGCCATCGCCGATCTCGAGAAGCGCATGCGCGACGCCGCCGCCGACCTTGAGTTCGAGGAGGCGGCCCGCATCCTCGACGAGATCAAGCGGCTCGAACAGATGGAACTGGCCATCGCCGACGATCCGCTCGCCCGCAACCCGGGCGAGGACGGCGGCTCGGGTGGAAAGGGCAGGGGTCAGCGCAGTGAAGGGGCGTCCCCGAAGGTCCGCAAGAACACCCTCGACGAGATGACGGTGCGGCGCACCGAGGTGCCGCTCGCCGAGCGTCCGCACAAGCCGGTGCCGGGGCGCATGGGGCCGGGCACCGACACCGAAGTGCCGCTGCCGCCCTCCCGGCCCCACAAGCCCGGCCTCGACGAAATGGCCGGACCGGAGGAGATTCCCGCGACCCCGGCGGGCTACAAGCCACGCCCGCGCGGCCGCTCGATCGCCGGCCGGCCCGGCAGCGAGGTCGGCAAGGGGGGTAGAAGGTAGTGCTCGACGCCGTATCAAGGTTCCTCGGGCTGGCCGAGCGCCTGATCGCCATCGCCTTCTGGGCTTCGGCACTGGCTGCGATCACAGCCAACCTCCTCCTGCCTGGCAGCAGCATGCAACAGTCTTCCGGCTGCAATCTCTCGG
>JAEZEN010000193.1 GCA_023433185.1 Pseudomonadota bacterium
CTTGCGGCGCGCTTTCCGTGGCTCGCCGTCGACGGCCTCGCCGCGGGCTGCTTCGGCGCGCGCGGCGAGGGCTGGTTCGACGGCTACGCCCTCGCCCGGGCGCTGCGGGCGAAGGCGAAGTCGCTCGGCGTGGATCTGCTCACCGCCGAGGTCGCCGGCATCGAGCCGCACAATATCCTTCGCCTCGCCGACGGCACCCGCATCGCCGCCGGCACGCTGATCGTCGCCGCCGGAACGGCGACGCCGCGGCTGCTCGCCCCGCTCGGCGTCGCGCTTCCGGTCGCGGCGCGCAAGCGCTGCGTCTTCAGCTTCGCCTGCCGCGCGCCCCTCCCGCGCCTGCCGCTCACCGTCGACCCCGGCGGCGTCTATGTCCGCTCGGAAGGCGGCATCTTCCTCTGCGGCGCCTCGCCGCCGGAGGCCGCCGACCCGCCGGTCTCCGACGACGACTTCGAGGTCGACCATCGGTTCTTCGAAGAGACGGTGTGGCCGGCGCTCGCGGCCCGCATCCCGGCCTTCGAGGCAATCCGCCCCGGGCGGGCCTGGGCCGGCCACTATGACTTCAACACCTTCGACCAGAACGCGATCGTCGGCCCCCTGCCTGGCCGGCCGGACCTGCTCGTCGCAACCGGCTTCTCCGGACACGGTCTCCAGCAGGCGCCCGGCATCGGCCGCGGGCTCGCCGAGCTCGTCGTCCATGGCCGCTACGTGAGCCTGGACCTGTCCGCGCTCGGCTGCGAGCGAATCTCGGCCGGCCGGCCCCTCCTCGAAGCCAACGTCGTATGATGGGCGATCGATTCGGCGGGGGGCCGCCGCCCCGTTGCGCGGGGGTTCGCGCGGGCCGACGGATCATCGGACCTGACCGACCGGAGACGCGACCGTGTCGGACCCGGTGAAATGCCGGATGGGGTGGTCTCCCCGACAGGATTCGAACCTGTGGCCTGCTGCTTAGGAGGCAGCCGCTCTATCCTGCTGAGCTACGGGGAGTGAGACGCATTATCCTAGCCGAATATGCCTGAAGCCGAAACATTGAAATCGACTCCAGGCTCGGCACCGGGATTCGGACGAGCCGACGGCCAGGTCACGTTGGGCATGCCGATCTTCGGCCGGCAGGACGGACCGGAGCGCATCGGAACAGGGGGTTCGGCATGACCGCCGGACGCCGCGGAACGGACCGCGGAGGACGAAGCGCCCCCTCTCCGTCCGGGTCGGCGTGCGGTCCCTTTGGCGGCGCCGGCTGCTAAGGTGGCGGCGCAGCCGCGCGGGACAGGCCGGCCGGGCAGGGCCAGCGGTGGATCGGGTGGCGTCGCGCCGCCAAGTATGTGCGTCTCGCGTTCTCCGGGGGAGAGATCTTGCATGCCTTGCATCCTGTCGATCGATAGCGGGCTCACCGTCACCAAGGTCGTGATCTATGGCCTCGATGGTGCGCCCCTCGCCGTTGCGCGGCGGAACATCCCGCAGCTCATCACTGCGCCGCGCTTCGTCGAGAGGGACATGGCGGTTCTGTGGGAGCAGACGGCCGCGGCGATCCGCGAGGCGATCGAGCTGTGTGGTCAGTCTCCGGGGGACGTGCTGGCCGTTTCCGCGACGGCCCATGGCGACGGCCTCTATCTTCTGGATCGGCGCGGACTGCCGCTCGGTGCGGGGATCCTGTCGCTGGACAGCCGGGCGGCGGGGATCGTCTCGGAATGGTCCGCCCGGGGTGTCGACGAACGGAGCCTCGCCCTGACCGGGCAGGAGCCCCATGTCTCCGCGCCCTCGGCGCTCCTCGCCTGGGTCAAGGCGGAAGAACCGGAGCGGTATGGCCGGATCGGGCATGTTCTCGCGTGCAAGGACTGGCTCCGCTTCCGCCTGACGGGAACCGTCGGGACGGATCGGACCGAGGCGAGCACGTCCTTCACCGATGTCCGCAGCCAGACCTACGCCTCCGAAGCTCTGGAATTGTTCGGTCTGACCGAGGTCGAAGCGGCCCTGCCGGACGTCAGTCATTCGGCCGAAATCGTCGGTACCGTCACCGCCGAGGCCGCGGCCCGGACGGGCCTCGTGACCGGAACCCCGGTGGCCGCCGGCCTCCACGACGTCACCGCCTCCGCGCTGGGGATTGGCGCCCACAGACCCGGAATCATGGGGATCGTCGCGGGCACCTATTCGATCAACGAGATCGTGTCGGATGCGCCGGAAACCGGCCAAGGCTGGTACTGCCGCAACGCGGTGGCCCCGGGCCAGTGGAACAACATGGCCATCTCTCCGGCCTCGGCGACAAACTATGACTGGTTCCTCGACACGTTCTGCGGCGCGGAACGGGCCCTGGCGGACAGGGAGGGCCGCTCGATCCACCTGGCCCTCGCGCCGGAGATCGACGCGGCGCTCGCCCGGCCGTCGTCGGTGGTCTACCACCCCTACCTTTTCGGCTCGCCCCACGGGGCGATCGCCAGTGCGGGCTTCGTCGGCCTGCGGGGATGGCACGGTCGGGGCGACGTCCTGGCGGCGTTGCTGGAGGGCATCGCCTTCAATCATCGCCATCACGTCGACACGCTGCGCGCGCACTTCCCGACGGATCGAGCCCGCCTGACCGGAGGCGCTTCACGCAATCCGACGGTTGCGCGGCTGTTTGCGGACACGCTTGGCATCCCCGTCACCGTCACCGACACCGACGAGGCGGCCGCCTGGGGCGCAGCCCTGTGCGCCGGGGCCGCCGTCGGGGCGTTTGACCGGTTAGATGCCGACCCGCGCGAGCTCGAGGCTGCTTCGACCACCTACCAGCCGGACCCGGAACGGACGGCGCACTACGAAAAACGCTACGCCGTCTATCGCGAAATCGCGGAAAGCATGGGAGAGAACTGGCGCAAACTGGAGGCGCTCGGCAGCACCGGGCGCGAATCGGGAACGTAAGGCCGACCATGCGGGAAGGGGCGCGGGATGACGCCGAGGAATACGACGTCGTCATCCTCGGTGCAGGGATCAATGGCGCCGGGCTGTTCCGGGACCTCTGCGAACAGGGGCTACGCTGCCTGATCGTCGACAAGGGCGATTTCGGTTCCGGCACCAGCGCGGCGCCGTCACGTCTGATCCACGGCGGGCTCAAATATCTCGAGACGGGGGAATTCAGGCTCGTCGCCGAATCCACGCTCGAGCGCAACCTGATGCTGCGCAACGCCCGCCACCTCGTGCGTCCCCTGCCGACGATGATCCCGATCCATTCCTGGACCAAGGGAATCTGGCCGGCGCTTCGCACCTTTCTCGGATCGACCACGGCGCCGCGAAGCCGGGGCGCACTCCTGGTGAAGGCCGGGCTCCGGCTCTATGACTTCTACGGTGCGCGCGAACGGCAGATGCCGCGCCACCGCATGCTGAGCCGGGCCAGGGCCCTCGCCGAAGTCCCGGCGCTCACGCCCGGGATCGTCGCCGTGGGCACCTACTACGATGCCGCGGTGACCGCAGCCGAGCGTCTGGTTCTCGAACTCGTTCAGGACGGCCTGGCGGCGATGCCGGACTGCGTGGCGCTGAACTGGGCGTCTCTCGAGGCGGCCCGGGACGGGGTGCTCGAAATCGCGACCGCCGATGGCGCGAGGCGATACGCGCGACCGAAGATCGTCGTCAACGCGACCGGACCATGGATCGACCGCGTCAATGCGGATCTCGGCCTCGACACCCGGCTGATCGGCGGCACCAAGGGGTCGCATGTCCTGCTCGACCACCCCGAACTCGTCCGCCAGCTCGCCGGCCGGATGATCTATTTCGAGGACGACGACGGCCGTATCCTCCTCGTCTATCCCTATCATGGCCGTGCGCTGGTCGGCTCGACGGACATCCCCGCGGCCGATCCCGACAACGTCGTCTGTGAACCGGACGAGCTCGACTATTTCATGGGGAGCCTGCGCGCCCTTCTGCCGGGGCTGGACTTCAGCCTCGACCAGGTCGTCTATGCATATGCAGGCATCCGACCCCTGCCCAGTTCCGAGGGCACCGCGCCCGGCCTCATCAGCCGGGACCACTCCGCGCCGGTTCATGAAGCCGCGACCGGGCGTCCCTTCCCGGTGATCTCGCTCGTCGGCGGCAAGTGGACCACGTTCCGGGGGTTCGCCGAGGAGATCGCCGACATGCTTCTCGCCCGCCTCGGCAAGCCGCGCAGGATCTCGACCAGGGAACTGCCGATCGGCGGCGGCAGGGACATGCCGGCCGATCCCGACGCCCGCAGCCGCTGGCACGGCGAGACGGCGGCGGCGTCCGGCGTCACGCCCCGACGCGTCGCCGTGCTCCTCGACCGCTACGGCACGACCGCCGCTGCCATCGCCGCCCATGAGGCGAGGAGCCGGAAAGCGTTCCTTATCGACGGGTCGTCGGACTACAGCAGCGCCGAGATCGACTGGATCGTCAGGCATGAGCGCGTGTGCCACCTGGAAGACGTCGTGCTTCGCCGGACGCAACTGGCCATCACCGGCCGGCTGACGGGCAAGGGGCTCGCCGAGATCGGCGCGATCACTGCAGCGGCCCTGGGCTGGAGCGAAGGACAGGCCCGGGAGGAACAGGAAGCGACGAAGCGCCGGCTGGCCGACTGCCACGGGGTGCGCCTGTAGCCGGGTGTCCGATCGGCTGTTAGTTTCCCCACGGAAAAGGGAGCCTGAATTTCTCCATGGTCGAGCCGACGAAGAAACTCATCAACAATCCCGACAATCTCATCGAAGAGCTGATCGCCGGCATGGTTTCCGCCCATCCCGATCACCTCTGCGTCGAGGGCAGGACCGGCCGCGCGATCGTCGCCGTGAACGGCCCGAGGGACGGAAAGGTCGGCATCGTCGTCGGCGGCGGCTCCGGACACGAACCCGCCTTTGCGGGATATGTCGGGAAGGGGCTGGCGGACGCATCGCCCCTCGGCAACATCTTCGCCTCCCCGTCTCCGTCACAGATCATCGATGCCGGACTTGCGGCCAGCGGCGGCGCAGGCGTCCTGTTCCTCTACGGCAACTATACCGGCGACGTCATGAACTTCGGGATGGCCGGGGAGGCGCTGGCCCAACAGGGCATCGAGGCGCGTTCCTTCGTCGTCACCGACGACATCGCCTCGGCCCCGCGGGAGCGATCCGACGAGCGGCGCGGCATCGCCGGAGACTTCTTCGTGTTCAAGATTGCCGGGGCGGCGGCCGACATGGGGCTGTCGCTCGACGAGGTCGAGACGGCCGCCCGGCGTGCCAACGATGCGACCCGCACCATGGGCGTGGCCCTGTCGGCCTGTTCCATGCCGCAGACGGGCAAGCCGAATTTCCACATCCCCGCCGGGGAGATGGAGATCGGGATGGGCATCCACGGCGAACCGGGCATAGCGCGCGTCCCGGCGGAGACCGCCGACGAGGTCGCCGACCGGCTCCTGTCGCCGATCCTCGACGAACTCGACCTGAGCGCGGAGGATTCCGTCGCGGTGCTGGTCAACGGGCTCGGCTCCACGACCCTGCTGGAGCTCTATCTGCTGCACCGGCGGGTGGCCGAAGCGCTCGGCGCCCGCCATGTCCGGATTCACCACAGCTGGGTCGGCAACTACTGCACGTCCCTCGAGATGGGGGGCGCCTCGGTCACGCTGATGAAACTGGACGACGATCTCCGGCGGTGGCTCGACCATCCGTGCGACACGCCCGCCCTGCGGGTCGGCGCGACCGGAGGCGCCGTCCGTGCCGGGCCCCGCCGCGCCCGCATGCAGACCGGCCCGGGGGCCGTCGCGGCGGCTCGGACCCTCGACCTGAAGGCGGATGGCGCGCTGACGCCGGCGGTCTTTCGAGACATGCTGCAGGCATCGGCCGAGGCGATCTTCGCGGCGCGCGACCGGCTGAGCGAACTCGACGGCGCGATCGGCGACGGCGATCACGGGATCACGATGGAGATCGGCTGGAAAGCGGTGCTCGAGGCGCTCGCAGAGGCCGATGCCGATGCGACCATCACCGAGCTCTCGCGGACTGTTGCGAACGCCTTCCTCGAAGCGGTCGGCGCGACTGCCGGCCCGCTCTACGCGTCGGGCTTTTCCGCCGCGGGAACGGCGGTCGCGGACCGCCTCAACCTCGATGCCGCCGCGACCGTCGCCTGGCTGACGGGACTGGCGGACGGGATAGCGACGCGCGGCGGCGCCAGGCCGGGCGAGAAGACGATGCTGGATGCCTGGGTGCCGGCGGTGGACGCCGCCAGAGATGCCCTGGGCAAGGGAGGATCCATCGCAGAATGCCTCGCCGCCGCGGCACAGGGAGCGACGGCCGGCGCGGAGGCGACCCGGGACATGCAGAGCATGCGCGGCCGTTCGAAGAAGCTGGGGGAACGGTCGATCGGCCACGTCGATGCCGGCGCGGCGTCCTGCGTGGTGATCCTGTCCGCGTGGCGGGACGCGGCCGGCGGCCTGGCCGGCTGACGCCGGCGCCGCTGCCGGCGGCGGCGGCCGCTCCGGTCAGGCCCTGTTGTACTTCGCGTCGACCTCGTTGATGGCATTGACGTTCCCAGCGGATCGTCCCGCGGGATCGAAGGTCTCCCTGAGGAAGGTCTCGGCGATCGCCTTGGCGAGTTCGGGGCCGATGACGCGCGAGCCCATGGTGATGATCTGGGCGTTGTTCGACAGGGCGGCCCGTTCGGCGGAATAGGTGTCGTGGCACTGGGCGGCCCGGATGCCGGGCACCTTGTTTGCGGCGATCTGCACGCCGATGCCCGTTCCGCACACCAGAATCGCGCGGTCGAATTCGCCGGCCATGACGGCGGAGGCCACCCGGTCGGAGAGGTTCGCATAGAACGGCTCGGCGCCGGCCTCGGTCCGCGAGACCTCGGCCACGTCGTACTTGTCCTTCAGGTGCTCGGCGAGGATCCGGGCGAGCCCTTCGCCTGCGCTGTCGCCTGCGATCGCGATTTTCATGACATCTCCCTTCGTCTTCAGATCACGGCGGCGCACCGGGCCAGGATGTCGAGGTACCCCGCGACGTTCCAGGCCGAGCGCCCGATGAAAAGCCCGTCGACATGCGGGCACTGGATCAGTTCCTCGCAGTTGTCCGGATTGACCGAGCCCCCGTAGAGGCACGGAACGCGGCGGCCGAGGACGTCCCCGGCGGTGGCGATGATCTCGGCCTGTCGCGCGTCGGCATAGTCCGAGGAGGCGGGAATGCCGCCTTCGCCGATGGCCCAGACCGGCTCGTATGCCAGGAGGATGGGCGCGGACTTCTGCTCGTCCGAGAGGCGGCCCAGCGCCCCGCGCACCTGCCGGTCGAGCACCGCCCGCGCACGGCCCGCCTCCCGTTCGGGAAGCGTTTCGCCGATGCAGACCAGCGGTATCAGCCCGTGGCGCACCGCGGCCTCGGTCTTCAACCCGACCGTCTCGTCCGTCTCGCCGAAATGCTCGCGCCGTTCGGAATGGCCGAGCTCCACGAGATCGAGACCGCAATCGGTCAGCATCGGCGGCGAGACCTCGCCCGTCCACGCCCCCTGATCGGCCCAGTGCATGTTCTGCGCCCCCACCTTGACGGACGTCTCGGCGAGGATCCGCTTCACCTCGCGCACGGCCGTGAACGGCGGAATGACGAAGCGCTGAATGCGCGGGTCGCGACCGGCCTCCGCCGCCGCCAGCGCCGTCGCGAAGGACTGCGCCTCGGCGAGCGTCTTGTTCATCTTCCAGTTCGTGCCGATCCAGAAACCGGGCCAGAAATCGGGATTGCTCATTCAGCGCTCGCTTTCGTCTCGAATGCCTTCATCGGGTGGCTGCATGCCTCAGTCCGCCAGCAGCGCCTTGGCGGTGCGTTCGTCGGTGATCAGCCCCGACAGCCGGCCGCTGTTGAGAACCGCCCGGATCGCGGCAACCTTCTCCTCGCCGCCCGCCAGCGCGATGATCCGGTCGTTGTGCGCATGATCCAGCGAGACCGACAGCGTGCGCGACGTGAGCGGCGTCTCGAAGCTGTTGCCGTCCTTGTCGAAGAAGTGGCCGAGCATCTCGCCGACGCCGCCCGAGCGCGAGATCTCCTCGATCTCTCCGGGTTCGATCATGCCCGAGGTCACGAGCGTCGTATCGGTTTCCACCGTGCCGATGCCGATGATCTTCAGCGGCGCCTGCTCCGCCATCTGGAAGACCTCCGCAACCCCCCGCTGGGAGAGCAGCACCTCCCTGTCCTCCGCCGAGTTGGCGAAGAAGGGCACCGGCATCACGTAGGCCTGCGCACCGGTCTTCTCCGCCAGCATGTGCATCACGTCGTGCGGGTTGGCCGAGTAGTTGCGGGTCAGGCCGCCCAGCAGCGAAACGAAACGCAGGCCATGGGTATTGAAGCGCGACATGGTTCTGACCGCTTCGGCGAGCGTGCGGCCATGACCGATCCCGATGATCATCTCTTCGCCGGACTCGAGCCAGCGCCGCAGCCGCGCGGCGCCGGCGCGACCGAGCGTGCGCACCGGCAGTCCCTCTTCGCCAAGGTCCGGAGCGACCTCGCAGGTGTCGAGGCCGAAGCGCACCGAAAGAGCGTTCTCCAGCTCGATGCACTCGATCATGTCGCCTTCGACGCTGACCTTCACCGCGCCCACGGCAACGGCCCGCGCGATCAGGCGATGCGCCTTGACCGAGGGCACGCCGAGCCGCTTGGCGACGTTGGCCTGGGTCAGTCCGCCGACATAGTGAAGCCACGCCGCACGGATGGCGAGACTGCGCTCCGGATCGCCGGCCGGACTATCCTTGGCCATGCTCGCCGTCTCTCGCCGCGCTCCGGGCCGAGCAAGCGGTCCCGATCCTCCAGGCCGGCGCATCCCGGGCACCGTCAGACCCGCAGGTCCCGCGCGCCCGTGTCGATATGCGGCGCCCAGAAGGCGACGCTTTCGGCGATCTGCGGCAGGACTTGGCGGTCATTCGGTTCGCGTTCCTTGAACGACAGTTCGAGGCAGATTTCGTTGTTCACCGCGCCCCCCTCGGCGAGGGCCGCGAGCAGCGGCCCGGGTTGAATGCGGCCGACCGCGTTGAACGCACTGGTGAAGGGCCGGTGCCCGCCCTTGTCCAGGAGGCTTTGCTTGATGTGGATGATCGGGCTGAGCTTCGGCACGGAGCGGGCCCAGGCATACGGATCGAAATCGTCGGGATTGTCCGAGGTCACGTCGCCGTGGTCGATGTCGGCCATCATCCACATCGGAATCGCCATGGCGGCCCCCGTCAGCCGCTCCTGAAGGGCGAGGCAGCTCTCGATCGTCTCGCCGAATTCCCGGCCCACGCTCATCGGCTCCCAGAAGACATAGTCCAGGCCGGCGCCCTTGGCGTGGTCGGCCACCTCGGCCCAGCAGTCGATCGCCGTCCCGATCAACCTCTCCCGCCGGCCGGCATCGTCGAAGTCCTTGTAGGTGAAGATGGCGAACTGGGTACCGACGGATTTCCCCCCCAGGTCGCCGATGATGTCGGCGAACGTCTTGAACCAGTCGACGTAGTAGCGCCGCACGTCGACATCGGGGTGGCCGAAATGGTTGAGCCGCCCATAGGGCCCGGTCATGCCGCTCGTCACCCGGACGCCGGTCCGTGCCAGGGCGCGGCCCATGTCCCGGGTCAGCCGCCGGATGACCGGGGCCGGCCAGCTCGGGTTGATGAATTCGTGCGTGAGCTGAATGTCGCGCAGGCCGATGTCACGGGCGATCGCGTCGATCAGATCGTCCGGCTCGGCGAAGCGGTTCACCAGGGGGTTCGTGTTGAGGGACAGCGTGAGGGGCATGTCACGCGGCCTTCGCATGGGCGGCGCCGAACCATGCCGCGAAGGCCGTCCGCTCGTCTTCGCTCAGGTGCAGCCGGTGCTTCGTCCGTCGCCACAGCACATCTTCGGCGGTTTGCGCCCACTCGCGTTCGATCAGATAGCCCACCTCAGCCTCGTAAAGATTGCCGCCAAAGTGCCGACCCAGGCCGTCCAGCGACCTGGCATCGCGCACGATCATCGATATCCGGGAGCCGTAGAGCCGCGCGTAGTGGCGTCGGAGCTCCCCCGGCATCCACGGGTAATCGGTCTTCACCCGGTTAAGGAACGCCTCGTAGTCGGCGTTCTCGATCTCTCCCCCGGGCAGCGGTGCCGCATGGGTCCAGTCCTTTCCCATGCGGGGGAAGAACTTGCCGATCCTGTTCATCCCGCGCTCGGCCAGCTCGCGAAAGGTCGTGATCTTGCCGCCAAAGATGTTCAGGAGCGGCGCACCGCCGCTCTCATCCAGATCGAAGACGTAGTCCCGGGTGACCGCCGAGGGGTTTCCCCGGCCGTCGTCGAAGAGCGGACGGACGCCCGAGAACGTCTCCAGCACGTCGCTGCGGTCGAGCTTCTCCTTGAAGTAGCGATTCACGGCATCGATCAGGTACTGGATCTCCGCCTCGTCAGCGGTCGCATCCTCGGCCCGTCCCTCATAGGGGATGTCGGTGGTGCCGATCAGGGCCTTGTCGCACTCATAGGGGTTGATGAAGATCACGCGCCCGTCGTGATTCTGAACCAGGTAGGCGTTCATGCCGGCCCAGAACTTCGGCACGATGATGTGGGAGCCCTTCACCAGCCGGACGTTGCGTGTCGAATTGGAGCCGGCGACGCGCGTCACCACGTCGGTGACCCACGGGCCCGCGGCATTGACCAGGGCCTTCGCCTCGAAATGCCTCGTCTCGCCGGTGGCGGCCGTCATCGTGGTGACGCGCCAGACCCCGTTCTCCCGCCGGGCGGAGGTGCAGGGCGAGCGGGTCAGGACGATCGCGCCGCGATCGGCGGCGTCGATGGCGTTCAGGACCACGAGCCGGGCATCGTCCACCCAGCAATCGGAGAACTCGAAGCCGCGCGTGTATCTGTCCAGAAGCGGCGCGCCCTCCGGGTCGCGATTCAGATCGAGCGAGCGGGTGCCCGGCAGCTTCCCGCGGCCGCCGAGATGGTCGTAGAGGAACAACCCCAGCCGGACGAGCCAGGCAGGACGGTCCTCGGGAGAGTGGGGCAGGACGAAGCGCATCGGCCAGATGATGTGCGGCGCGTTGTTCATCAGGACCTCGCGCTCGATCAGCGCTTCGCGGACAAGCCGGAACTCGTAATATTCGAGGTAGCGAAGGCCGCCATGCACCAGCTTGCCCGAACGCGAGGACGTGCCTTCGGCCAGATCGTCCTTTTCGCAAAGGACGACGCTCAGCCCCCGCCCCGCGGCGTCCCGGGCGATGCCGGCGCCGTTGATGCCGCCGCCGATGACGAAAAGGTCGACCTTCGCCGGCTCGGTCATGCGCCCGCTCCGGGGTCGGCGGAAGCCCGTTCGCGGATCATGGCGACGGGTTCCGCAACGCCATGGCCGCGCGGTGTCCCGCCATTCCGCTCCACACCGGTGGCAGTACCTCGCGGGCGAGGCGATAGGACGAGAACAGACTGTCATAGACCTTGACCAGCCCCGGGTCGGGCGACTCGGCCTGTCCCAGATAGGGGATCGTCCACTCGGCGATGCAGGCATCCATGTCGGCATAGGCACCGATGGCCACCGCGGCCATCATGGCACAGCCCGCGGCACCGGCCTCGTCGCGGGCCGAAACCCGGACCGGCGTGTCGAGCGCGGCGGCGAGGATTCTCCGGAGCGCCGCGGATCGTACCGCACCGCCGGTCAGGCGCAGTTCGGTCGGCATCTCCCCCATGGCCCCGTAGCAGTCCCGGGCGGCCATTCCCAGGCCCTCCGCCACCGAGCGGATCAGGTCAGGAAAGCGGTGACCGGCATTCAGCCCCAGAAAGCCCGCCCGCGCGTCGGCATTGACGAAAGGCCCGCGTTCGCCGGCCTCGGAGATGTAGGGATGGAAGACCAGCGTGCCCGGCGTCGCGCGGTCGAGCCAGCCATCCATCCGCGCGACGAGATCGGCATGGGACCGCGCCGCGCCATGCTCGGCGAGAAGGTCGCCGGCGAGCGACAGCGCCCAGTCGATGTTCAGCGTGGCCGCCATGTTGGTCTGCACCTGCGTCACCAGGCCGGGGATCGGCAGGCAGATGACATAGCCCGTACCTTCGGCATTGAGGTGCACCCTGTCGGACGGAACCGCGCGCATGTGCACGCCCGTCGAGCCGATCGTCGAACAGGCCGCGCCGGCGTCACCGGTATGCACCCCCGCCCCGAGCGCCGTCATCACCATATCCACATAGC
>JAEZEN010000204.1 GCA_023433185.1 Pseudomonadota bacterium
ATCAGGGCGTGTAGGCCGTGGGGTCGGCCGGGTTGACGAAGAAGTTGTCGAGGAACGCGGGATCGCTGCCCCAGTTCTCGACGCCGACTTCGTACCAGGCGTCGTTGTCCATGCTGCAGTCGGCCGGCAGCGCCTGCTCGACGGTGGCGTAGTCGATCTTGATCGGATCGACGAGGATCGACTGCACCTTCGGGCCCTGGCCCTGCAGCGTCCGCATCATGATGTTCCAGATCAGCTCGAACTCGTCGCCCGGCGGCCAGAGCTGCCAGGCGGCGCTGATGTAGTCGGGGTTCTGGCGCCAGTAGCAGAGCGCGCCGAGTTCGCCGCCGATCGCCACCGGGATCATGTCGCGGCCGGACTGGAGGAGGGCGCGGAGAACGCCGAGTTCCGCCGCGGACTGGACGACGATGCCGTCGAGCTGCCCGGGGTTGGTGGCGAGCCAGCGCTGGACCTCGCCTTGGGCGACCTGGTCGGTCCACATGCCGGCCACGTCGCCGACGATGTTGATGCCGGGATACTCTGCCAGCGCCGCCTTGATCCCGCGGTCCTGCGAGTCCGAGCCGGAGGTGCCGGGGATGCCCTGCACGACCATCACGTTGCCCTCGCCGCCGATCTCCTCGGCGAGCCACTTGCCGAGTTCGTAGCCGCCGAGCTGATAGTTGGTCGAGGCGTTCACCGAGTAGGGCGAGGTCAGGTAGCCGGTGAGCGAGAAAACCGGCACGCCACGGTCATAGGCATACTTGACCGACTGGTTCAGCGCCGTCGGGTTCGAGCAGCAGACGATGATGGCGTCCACGCCCTGGTCGACAAGCTGGCGGAGCTGCTGGATCTGCACCGAGTCGTTCAGGTTCGACTGGGTGACGATCACCTCCTTGAGCAGACCGAGATCCTGCCACTTGGGAATGATCTCGTTCTCAAGCCGGTTCATCACCGCCGCGCGCCACGTGTTGCCGGCGTAGGAACTGGCATAGCCGATGGTCCACGGCGGCGGGTTCTTGGCCTTCCAGTCTACATACGCGCTCGGGCCGATGGGCTGGTCCGGGTCGATCATCTCGGGATTGTAGAGCCGGTCCCGGATATCCTGCGGGATATCGTCGAGCCCGGCGGCGGCGGCGCTGCTGGCGATGCCGAGCGCGAGGCCGAGCGCGAGCGATAGCTTGCCTAGTGCCTTCAAGGTTTCCTCCCATAAAACGGCTGCCGGCGGTTCTTCCCCACGCGCCGGTCCCTCCTCCCGACAATCGTTCAATTAGATGAACGAGGGTCAGCAAATTGAACTATGAATTGTGGTCGAGACTCCGTCAAGGGCATTGAGGCGGCAGCCGGAGGCGTCGTTACGTCCCCTGTACCGGCGGGGCACGGGATCGGCCCGCCGGGGCTGCCTCAAGACTGATGCGGGTCGGCGCCCAGCCGGACCGAGAGCAGGTCGGCGACCTTGCGGATGTTTCGGGCGATGACGTGCAGCGTCGGCTGGTCGACATCGTGCGAGAGGAACGAGACCGCGACGCCGGCCACCACCTTGCCGGCAGCGTTGCGGACCGGAGCGCCGAGGCAGGTCATGCCGTCGCGCACCTGCCCGTTGTCGATCGAGAAGCCGCGGTCGCGGGTCTCCTCGAGTTCCACGAAGAGTGCGTCGAGGTCGGGCACGCTGTTGGCGGTGAGCGGCTGCGGCCAGCGATTGGCCATCATCGCGCGGACGCCGTCCGTCGGCATCGTGCTCATGATCGCCTTGCCGGTGGCGGTGAAGGGCGCCGGCAGGCGCATCCCGATGCGGAAGGTTATCCCCAGCGGACTGGTGGAATTGCGGCACGCAATGTACATCACCTCCGCGCCCTCGATTACCGACAGCGTGATCGTTTCCTGCGTCAGCACGTCGGTCTCGTCGAAGACCGAGGTGAACTCGGTGACGAGGTCGGACGTCGCGGTGAAGGCGTTCGACCAGCGGATGACGTGCGGGCCCATACGGAACGAGTTATCCGGTCGTCGCGCCAGCATGCCGAGGTCGACCATGGTGGCGCAGAGGCCGTGGACCGTGCTTTTCGGAAGGCCCAGCTGCCGCGCCATGTCCGAAACGGTCAACGCGTTCTCGGCCCTGGTGACCAGGTCGAGAATGGCGTGAGATCTGACCAGTGCGGGCACGTTGCCGGCGCGCCCGCCGCTCTCCCTCGCCATCACGCCTCCTCGGATCGGCCGGACGCAACCGTGGTCCCCGGTGTGTCCGTGCCGGCTTTCCGCCAGCGAGAACCACTGTGCCGCATGCCCGCGGCCGGCTCCGGGGGGGCGCCCTTGACGCTCCGGTCACAACGATGCACTATTCAGCCTGCTGATAACCGTTCAATATGCTGAAGTGTAATACGCTTTCGCGAGCGTTTCAATCACGCGGCGGCGAACGGACGGCCGGCACGGCGGCGCGGGAGGGCGCCGGCAGGGAGGGAACATGCGGGCGAGACGGCTTCTCGACGGTGCCGGCACGGCAAGCGCCTGCGACGGCCGGCCGTGCTGCGGTCCCGGGCGTCGCGTTCATGCCCGCGGGCAGGGGACACCGCGATGACGACGGACCTGAAGCACTGGGCCAACAGGTTCAGGACGCTCACCGACGCCGACCCGACCATCGCCGCGATGGGCAAGTACTATACCTGCAGCTTCATGTACGACATGGGGTCCGCCAAGGTCATCGTCGAGATGCACGATGGCAAGGTCAAGCACATCAACACCGATCCGCAGGCGCTCGATGCCTACGACTTCGCGCTCCGCGCCAGTCCGGCCTCGTGGCGGGAGTTCGCCAAGCCGATGCCGCGCCCGCATTTCCACGGCATCTGGGCGGCCAGCTTCCGCGAGGACCTGAAGATCGAGGGCAACATCCTGGTCCTGATGCAGAATCTCCGGAACTTCACGGTCCAGTTCGAGCTGCTCCGCAAAGCCGGCGTGCCGGTCTAGCGCGCGAAGGGAAACGGAAAGAGACATGGCGCGTCACTCCCCGGTTACCGGTCGCTACGTCACCATCGATGTCGATGGCCTCGAGTACAAGGTCTTCTACCTCCACAACGGCAAGGGCCAGCCGATCATCTGCCAGCACACCGCCGGCTGCCACAATCACCAGTGGCGCGGCCTGCTCGAGGACGAGGAGATCACCAAGGACTACCTGGTCATCGCCTACGACCTCGCGCGCCACGGCAAGTCGGATCCGCCGCTCAATGTCGAGTGGTGGAAGTCGGAGTACAAGCTCACCGCCGACCACTACGTGAACTTCATCGTCGCGCTCTGCGACGCGCTCGAGCTCGAGGACCCGATCTTCATGGGCTCGTCCTTTGGCGGCAACGTCGCGCTGCAGCTGGCGCTGCGCCGCCCGGACCGCTTCAAGGCCGTCATCCCGGTCGAGGCGGCCCACCATTCGCCGGGCTTCTTCCTCGACTGGTGGCGCCACCCCCATGCCAATGCGGCCCAGGTGTGCGCGAGCGGCGTGTGGGACCTCATGGCGCCGCAATCGCCGGAGATGGACCGCTGGCTCACCTGGCATTACTACACGCAAGGTTCCGAGGCATTCAAAGGCGACCTCTACTTCTACTCGGTCGACCACGATCTCCGCGACGAGCTCGACCGGATCGACGCCCGCCGCTGCCCGGTGGTGATGATGACCGGCACCTATGACTATCTCACGCCGCCCGAAGCGACCGAGGACACCGCCCGCCAGATCCGGGGCGGGGTCTATATCGAGATGAACGACATCGGGCATTTCCCGATGAGCGAGAACTACCCGCTGTTCCGGGTGTATCTCAAGGAAGCGCTGCGCATCATCCGCGAGCGCACGGGCGGGTGAACCGCCCCGCCGCGCACCGCCAACCGGGACCGCCAGGATGAAGATCGTTGAATTCGGTGACGACGGAAAGCCGATCGAGCGGGACCGGATCAGGATCGTCGAGTTCGGGCTCGGCACAGAGCCGCGCGAGCCCGCTCCGGCACCGCGGCCCGAGCGCGAGCGCAAGCCCTCCGACATCCAGCTCTACATGTTCCAGACCGGGATCCTGCGGACCAGGGTCAAGTTCATCAAGATGAACCAGGGCGACGAGAGCTACGACATCCCGGTGCCGTGGTTCCTCATCAAGCACCCCAGAGGCAACATCGTCATCGACGGCGGCAACGCGATCGAGGTGGCGCTCGACAAGCGGGCGCACTGGGGCGCGGTCGTCGATGCCTATGATCCGCTGATGCTGCCCTCGGAGAACTGCGTCGACCAGGCGCGAAGCGTCGGCGTCGCCCCGGAGGACGTGTGCTACGTCCTCCAGTCCCACCTGCACCTCGACCATACCGGGGCGATCGGCCACTTCCCGCGCGCGACCCATATCGTCCAGCGCGCCGAGTACGAATATGCCTACCAGCCGGACTGGTTCGCGAAGGGCGCCTATATCCGCGCCGACTTCGACCGGCCGGGGATCGACTGGAAGTTCCTCGGCGGTGACTACACCGACAACTACGACCTCTTTGGCGACGGCACCATCCGGATGATCTTCACGCCCGGCCATTCACCAGGGCACCAGTCGTTCCTGGTGACGCTCCCCAATACCGGCCCGGTCCTGCTCACCATCGACGCGGCCTACACGATAGACCATTGGAACGACCGGGCGCTGCCCGGGCTGGTCTGCTCCTCGGTCGATGCGGCGCGCTCCGTGGCCAAGCTCCGCAAGATCGCCGCCGACACCGGCGCCATGGTGGTGACCGGCCACGACCCCGAGAGCTGGAAGGCCTTCGACAAGGCACCCCTGGCCTTCTACGACTGACGGTCCGCCGAACGCTCCGGTCCCGGCGAAGGCCCGCCCCGGGCGGTGGCGTCGCTGCGTCGGTTCGCCGCTCCGCGCTTTACCCCCGCCGGCCACTCCGCTACTTCCGACGAGGATGTTCAAGCTTGCCCACATCTCCGACCCGCATCTCGGGCCGCTGCCGACGGTGCGCTGGCGCGACCTCGCCTCGAAGCGGGCCTTCGGCTACGTGAACTGGAAGCGCGGCCGCTCGTCGGCGCTCGGCCCGGAGAGCCTGCAGCGGCTGGTCGCCGACCTCCATGCCGCCCATCCGAGCCACATCGCGGTCACTGGCGACCTCATCAACATCGGCCTGCCGGCCGAGATCGATGCGGCGCATGTGTGGCTCGCCACGCTCGGCGACCCGCACCGGGTGAGCGTCGTCCCGGGAAACCACGACGCCTACCTGCCCGGCGCGATGCGCCACTACAGCGACATCTGGGCGCCCTACATGGCCGGCGACGACGGCCATGGCGGCTTCCCCTACGTCCGCCGGCGCGGCCTGGTGGCGATCGTCGGCACGTCGAGCGCCATCACCTCGGCGCCGCTGATGGCGACCGGGCGGGTCGGCACCGCCCAGTCCGAGGCGATCCGCGAGCAGCTCGAGGCGCTCGGCCGGGAGGGGCTGTTCCGGGTGGTGCTGATCCACCACCCGCCGGTCTCCGGATCGACGGCCTGGCACAAGCGGCTGACCGATTCGCAGCGCTTCCGTTCCGTGATCGAGCGGGCCGGGGCGGAACTCGTGCTTCACGGCCACAATCACCTGACGAGCGTCGCCACCATCCCCGGTCCCGCGGGGCCCGTGCCGGTCGTCGGCGCGACCTCGGCCTCCCTCCACGCCACGCCGGCGCGCCATGGCGGCAGCTATATCCTCTACCGGATCCGGAAGGAGGAGGGCGGCTTCGTCTGCGACATGGAGGAGCGCGGGCCGCCGCAGGCCGGTGCCGCCATCGGCACGCTGTCGACCCGCCGCCTCGTCGGTGGAGGCGCGTTCAGCCTGGCAGGTTGAGGAGGACGTAGCCGAAGAGGGCGATCATCCCGAGAAGCAGGCCGCCGAGGAACGCGGCGACCACCCAGCCGGTGACGCGACCGTCGGAGGGAGCCACCGCCGCGGGACGGTCGAGGAGGGCGCGACCCAGCGGCTTCGGCTCGCGGCGCCGGCCCCGGGCATCGGTCGTCTCGGTCCTGCGGATCAGCCAGTCGCCCTCCATCGCCCGCTCGCGCTCGATGATCCGCTCGGCGACGTAGTTGGTGATCATGTCGGCGACATCGTCGAGGCTCGGCGTCTCGATGATGACCGTGCGGCCGAGCCGCGTGTCCTTCAGGAAGCGGTAGGTCCGGCGGTCGCGGTCCATGACCACGAAGGAGGTCATGTCGATCCACAGCCGCGGCG